>CAKTXN010000040.1 GCA_934630905.1 uncultured Eggerthellaceae bacterium | reverse complement strand
AGGACGCGACGATCCGCGAACTCGCCGCCGAGGTTGCCAAGGCCCGCGACGTGCTCTTCCTCGGCCGCGGCGCCATGTACCCCATCGCCCTCGAGGGCGCGCTGAAGCTGAAGGAGATCAGCTACCTGCACGCGGAAGCATATGCGGCGGGCGAAATGAAACATGGACCCATCGCGCTCATTTCCGATGGCTTCCCCGTGATTGCTATCGCAACGCGCGGGCCGGTTTATGACAAAGTGGTCAGCAATTTGCAGGAAGCCCGTGCGCGCGGTGCGAAGATTGTGGTTGTTGCCACGGAAGGCGACGAGGAAATTAAAGCGCATGCCGATTACGTGATTTACATTCCGAAAGTGCGCGATTGCTTCATTCCCATTACGGCCAGCGTTCCGTTGCAGCTGTTCGCGCGCTCCATTGCGTTGTTACGCGGATGCGACGTTGATCAGCCGCGCAACTTGGCAAAGAGCGTGACGGTGGAGTAAGGGACAAGCCGGGAAGGCTCAAACGCGAAGAGCGTTGATGCGTAGCGACGGGTGCGTATGCGATGAGCCGTACGGGTAGTGTGGCGATGGCGTGGTGCTTCGGCGGATTAATACGCATAAATGCGGTAATCGTGGCATGCGGCGGCGCGGTCGTGTAAAATAGGCACGATTCTTAAACCGGTGCGAAAGTCGCGCGCGGAAGAGCGGGCGATGCTTGCTTGCGTGCGGCTTCGACTGAGTGGTTTCGTGTTTCTCATGAAAAGGAGCTTCTTGTATGGCGCTGATTAGCTGCCCCGAATGCGAACATCAGATTTCTTCTTATGCGGTGGCATGCCCGAACTGCGGGTTTCCGCTTGCGATGCTTGAACAGCTGAAAAGCGATCGGGCGGGAATTGCGGGTGCTGTATTGTCGGTTGCGTCTGAGTCCGATGCGGCTGCCGCAAAGAAAGCGATTCATGCTCCTATGATCAGGGGTTCTTTTGTTACCATGGGTAGTTGGGGCGGCGAAGACATTGAGTGGTTCGCGCTGCACTGCGATGACGAAAAGGCACTTGTTCTTTCCGTGCACGGCGTTGATTGCCGTCCGTATAACGAGCTTGACGTGAACGTTGATTGGCAGGGAAGCTCGATTCGTAAGTGGTTGAACAGCGAGTTTCTGCAAGGTGCTTTCACACCCGAGGAACGTGCGCGCATTTTGGTAAGCAACGAAGATGGCGTGACCACGAAAGGCCACGAGAACCTTACGGAAACACTGGCGCGCGAAAAAGTGTTCCTACTATCCGTTAACCAGGCGAATCGCTTCTTCGATAAGCCTGAACAGCGCATTTGCACGTGCACGGATTTCGCGAAGAAACGCGGCGTGTGGCTGGACGAGGGCGACGTTTGCCGCTGGTGGCTGCGTACGCCCAGCGAAAATCCCAACCATGCATGCCTGGTGCTGAGCGATGGCAGCGTGTTCACGTACGGCTGCTTCGTGGACAACGACAAATACGCGATTCGCCCCGCATTCTGGCTGGCGCGCTAGGGGAGCGCTGGGTTTATAGTTCGACTTTCTCATAGGTGAGCCCCTTTTCCCGAAGCATTTTGATTGCTTCATCGGGGGTTATTGTTTTTACTTTCGACGAAGCGAAGCCAGCAGTGTCTCTTGTGACAAGATAGTCCGCGTCAACATGTATCGCGCTGCATGCAATAAGATAGTCTTCGACATCGGGCCAGTTTGATTTCAAGGCAGCTAGAAGATCGTTTGCGCGGCTTCCACAGGGGTGGAAAAACTCAAGACACCCTATGAATGCATTGCGTAAAGTTCGCTGATCTGTCATTTTTCGCAACGAATAGAGCGCATCAAGGAATGACTGCACAGGAACCCAAAGCTCAATATCACCAAAATAGGATGCAACGCAAAGCTCGTCTATAGCCCTGCAGTAAGGCTGCCTTTGTGCTACGTGATCAATAAGCGCATTGGTATCAAGCAAGAGCTTCATAGTCCGCCCACTTTCCTTCCTCGAGCTCTTTTTTGTAATCCCAGTCGGAGGGCAGCGTAATCGTTAAGCGCGATGCTTCCATTTTTGCTGCGAGCTCTTTCTTTTGCTGGACGGTCATTTTTCGCACCGATTTCTGTTTGACGGGGGGTTTGGGTAATTCGCCCGTTGCAAGCAGATAGTTGAAGGCGGCGCGAACAAGATCAGTGGTGCCTATTCCCAACTCCTCGAGACGTTGCGTTCCCTGATCGTAGATTTCATCGGGTATACGTGCTGTTGTCATTTTGCTCATTACTGCCTCCCTTCTGTGTAATACAGTATTACACAGAATAGTTCATAATGCAAGCACACCTCCCTAAATTTAGACGCGCAAAGAATGAAGTCTGTCGGATATAAAATTATATGTGCGCTTTTCCGCAGGTCAGAATCCAGGAAGTGGGCGTAACGGGGGAGAATCGGCATCCTTCGCAGGTGGTTTTATCGCAATGACGACGCGACGTTAGTGCGCTTGCAAGCGTAGGATACGCTGCAGCACAGGCAGCAACATTCGCAGGCATGCCTTCCATTTGGGCGCAGGTCATGGATGCGATTTGCTTCATGCCCAGCGCAGAGGGATGCGTGTTGTCAACGGATTCGTAATCAACGCCAAACGCGCGCACATCGGCAATATGTGCGCCGGCTTCTTGCGCGCATGCACGGATGGCTTCGTTGTATTCGTCCAGGTCAATGCCGCGAACGCGGTAGATGAACAGTGGACTTTCGCTGCTTGCTTCAGCTCCTGTATCTTTCGTGTTCCCTGTAAAGGCAGGTGCGAGCGTCAAGCACCAAATCTGAGCATCGGGCGCTACGGTGCGGATGTTGTCAAGCATTTTGGCATACGCGTTCTTGAACCGTTGGATTGCATTGCCGTCAACGGTGAGCAATACGGGCTCTTGTCCACCCAGATCTTGGGGATTTGCGCTGCGCGAAGCGCTCATGCCCATTACTTGGTTGCGCGCGCTGCCCCATCCGTAATCATTGATGCCCATAAATACAAGCACGACCTGGGGTTTTTCTCCCTCGATGCCAATCAGTCCCTCTGCGCGTTCAGCCGAGCAGCCTGCAGGAAAGCCGAATCCTTCCACGGTTGATCCGGAAAACGACGAGTTAGCAACCAGATGTCCGCCGAAGTGCTGAATGACCTGACCCCACCATGTGGCGCCTTCGCAGTCCACACCGGGAATGGAGACTTCGCCTTCGTAGTGACAGCGCCACCTGGGGGGAATGAAGCCGCCCAGCGTGCTCATGGAGTCACCCATAATGGAGAAGCCAGCATCGCAAGGGACGGGTGAGGCCTTGAGCGTCTCTTCGCCTGCTTGATTCGTTGGAGCGGACGTAAAAGCAGCATCCTGAACTGCGGGTTCATTGTCTGCGGCGGCGTTGGTGATGTTGTTTGTTGCGTTCTTCACGCTTGATGCTGTCATGTGCTTTTCTCGGTTCCGTGTTTTTGGTTGGCGGTCGGCAAGCCTGTGCGTTTTTTACTCGCGGACTTCTTCCTGTTTCCTTCTGTTGCTTGTTGAGTAGGGATATTTTATCCGACATGGTGCGTTCAATGTTGCTTTGAGGTAACTATATTTGCGTCTGCATCGAAAAAGAAAAAGTTGCGCTGTCGCGGCGATGACGCTGCGGTTGCGCTGCTTTGGCGATGTTGTTGCGGTATGCTATTGCGACAACAGCAGGGTTATAGGGCATAAGAAAGGGCGCCTGCAACCCACGTTGCAAGCACCCTGAAGTTTCCAAAGCTATGCGGCGAAGCGGTATACGCCAAACGTTGACGGTGCAACAGCGAGCCGCACGGCACACTATCTTCTACAGCAGGAACAAAGCGAAAATTGCCGAGAGGACACCCACAATGGATTCGCCGCCCAACAGGCCCGATGCAACAACCAAACCGGTTTGCTCGGATTGCGCCTTGCGCTTCTCCTGCTCTTCAGCGGAAAGCGAAGCGCGACGTGCTTTCGTGATGGCATCGTAGGCCAGCTTGATAACGCAGCCCAAGAACGCCGTGAACGAAAGGTAGAACGGCAGGTAAATGCCCAGGCCGATCATCATGGACGGACCGCCTACGCAGTGCAGCACGAAGCCGGCTACAATGCCAACGATGAATGCCGGCAGGCAGGAGATGCCGCCAACCAGGTTCGCAACAACGCTTGCCTGCGCCGCAACGAATTCTTTGCCGGGGCCGAATGCATCGGTGCCGAAGTTCGATACCAGTGCGTACAGCGCGATTGCGGAGATGAATGCACCCAGGATGCCGCCAATTGCCTGACCAATGAGCTGGGCTTTCGGGCTGGTGCCAATGATGTGACCGGCTTTGAAGTCGTTCATGACGTCGCCGCCCAGGCCGCAGGCAATAGCAATAACGCCCGCCACGAAGAACAGCTGCATTTGGGGCGTGTCGCCGAACGCGGCAACAATAAGCAGCACGATCAGGCCGAAGATTTCCATGGGGTCAATGCCC
The DNA here is from genome assembly GCA_934630905.1 of uncultured Eggerthellaceae bacterium. Taxonomy (GTDB): domain Bacteria; phylum Actinomycetota; class Coriobacteriia; order Coriobacteriales; family Eggerthellaceae; genus CAKUOV01. Next base: position 11,934 of record CAKTXN010000040.1, on the reverse strand, counting down.
GTCTGGCCAACCGACTGAGCCGCCATGGCAACGGTGACAAACGAGAACAGTACGATAACAATGCTCGAGAGGGGGCCGATTCCCGCAATCATGCACAGCGCCAGCGCGATAACGGCAGCAACCAATGCGATGATGCCGGCCGTGAGCTTCTCTTTGTGGCTTGCGTTCTGAGCTGCGGATTCTTTTGCAGCTGCAGCCTTCTTGCTCTTGCTCGTGCGGATAGCGCGGAAGATGATGTCCTTCACCACAACGGCCAGACCGAAGCCGATCATCAGGCCCATGCCCAGGCAGCTGTTGATGCTCTGGCCTTCAGCAACGCTGAACAGGCCGGCGGCGGAACCGCCCGCCACGATGATGACCTGCGCCAACGCGCCCGAGAACCAAGCGACCATGGCGGCCGTGCCCACTAGGAAGCCAACCGAGAGCATCATGGGGCTCAGGTAAACGCCGAAGATGACGCCGGGGATGGTGATGTTGCCCAGAACCATAGCGGGAATGGCGCCCAAAACGTCGCGCAGAGCTGCGAAAACACCCGCAAAGCCCATGGCGCCGAACAGCTGCGCGCCCACTTTGCCGCCGCTATTGCCCGCATACAGCGTTTCGGCTGCCGCTTGGCCCATGGGGAATTCCAGCTCTTCTTCCTCGATGAAGCGACGACGCAGCAAGCCGCATGCCACCAGGCCCAGCAGCACGCCCGCAAGCGCGATGAGAATCATCTGCGTCAGCGAGACTTCGCCTGCGCCCAGCATCCAAATGCCCGGAATGGTAAATGCCAAACCGCCGGCAACCATAGCGCCAGCAGACATGATGGTATGGGTAACGTTTGCTTCGTTCAGCGAACGCGACTTCAGTGCGCGCAGGAAGAACAGCGAGATAAGGGCCGCAAAAACAATCGGCCAGGGGAGAGCGCCCATTTTCAGAGCGGTGTACAGAGACGCGGCAGTGATCACTACGCAGCCGATGCATCCAATGATGACGCTGCGAAGGGTGAGTTGCCCTTTGGTGCTTTCCATATTTCTTTTTCCTTCTTTCCGTATATCCGCTTCCCCTTTTGGGAAGTCGGGTTACGCCGCGTAGTATACAATAGAAGGACACGCTTGGCTGCGTGAATGTTGGATATTCATGGATGTGTGACCATCGGACGGTGCTGGTAATGAGCGAAGAAAACAAGGAGAAGTGCCTGCTTGCAGTGCAGTTGGGGAATGCGGAAACAAGTTGTGGCGTGTTTTTGCACGGGCAGCTGGTGGCGCATTGGACTACGGCTACGCGCGTGAGGGCAACATCCGATGATCTGGAAGCAGAGCTGCGTATGTTTCTTGCGGCAAAGGACGCGCCCGCTCCGAATCAGGCCATCTTGTGTTCGATTGTGCCGTTGGCCGCCGATGCGTGGGAAGCCGCGTTGGGGGCGGTATGCGGATGCCGCGTGCTCTCGGTGGGCCCGGGGTTAAAGACGGGATTGTCCTTGAAATACAAAGACCCAGCTCAGGTTGGTGCCGATCGCGTGGTGTGCGCTGTTGCGGCGAAGCATTTGTATGGTGCGGGCGTTATTGTTGTGGATTTCAACCACTCTGCTACGGCGTTTTCCGTGATCGACCAAAAGGGCGCGTTTGCTGGCGGCGTTATTGCGCCGGGCTTGGCGGTTTCCCTGAATGCGCTGGCATCATCGGCCGCGCAGCTTGTGCTACCTACGTTGCATGTCCCCGATCACGTGCTTGGGCGCAGTACGGCCGATGCTATTGTGACCGGTGTTGTGTTAGGCGAAGTGCTGCGCGCCGATGGCTTTGTGGATGCCCTTTGGGATGAGCTGGGCGGAAAAACGCAGCTTGTGGCAACGGGGCGCTTCGCATCGCTCGTGGTGCTGCGCTCGGCTCATGATTTTGCGGTTGAGCCGTATTTGGCGCTTTTGGGTCTGCATCGCTTGTGGGAGCTTAATGACAAGTAAGCTGCGCGCGCGTTGCTGCTGATGCGTTGGCTGGTCGCAGCAAAGCGCTGATGCATTTTTCGGTAGCAGTCGATGGTGCATTGCCGGAAGAGAAAGTGGGTTCAAGGCGACGCGCCCTAAACCCACTTGTTTGTTTTCGAAGCTGTTTGAGCCCCGGAAGGTGTTTTGAAGGTTGCTGTGCGTCCTCCTGATTTGCTCGACTTATCCCGGTTATTCGCTCTTCTTGGCGGAAGGCAGATCGAACGCGGCACTGGCGCTGTAGCATGCGGTGCGAATGGCCTGTTCCATGACGTCGGCCGCCAGCGAGCCGATGATGTCAAGCGGTGCTTCCACCGATCCGACGGAAATGCCGTAGATGGAGTCGCCGTCCATGCTGGTGTGCACGGGGCGAATGGCGCGCGCGTAGCCGTCGTGCGCCATACCAGCCAATTTGCACAGCTGGGATTTCGTGAGCTTTGCATTCGTGACAATGGCGCCAATAGTGGTGTTCGTTGCCATGCCGGGATTGTCTGTGCCATCCTGCGCGCTGGCGTTGGTGTCGTCCGCGGTGCTAGGTGCGGCAAGTTTATGCGCTTCCTTCGGAGCTTCCAGCGCGGCGTACATAAGCTGGCTGCAGTCGTGCGACGTGCGTGCGCCAGCGATTTTTGTGCCCGTGCGGGAATCGTAGATGTCGCCGCAAGCATTGAGCACAACGATGGCTCCTACTTGCAAATCACCCACCTCAATAGCGGCACTGCCAATACCGGTTTTCATGGCGAAGGATGGGCCCGCTACTTTGCCCACGGTTGCGCCGCAGCCAGCGCCAAAGTTGCCGTCTTGGTAGTTGCCCGCATCGCCCTCGAATGCGGCACTGCAAGCGGCATATCCCATGGCGGCATCGGGGCGTACGGTGGCGCTACCTACGCCTAAATCGAAGATATCCGACTGGCATACCAGGGGAACGATGACGTTTGGCATAACGGTCAAGCCGATACCTTTTTCCTCCAGGCAGTGCATAACGCCGCCGGCGGCATCTAGCCCGTAAGCGCTTCCGCCGCCAAGTACCACGGCGTGGATGCTTTCCGCTGCGGCAAGTGGATCAAGAACGCGCGTGTCGCGTGAAGCGGGTCCGCCGCCGCGCACATCAATGCTTGCCGCCATGCCGTTCGGCGCAACAAGAACGGTCACGCCGGTTCCTGCCTGCGCGTCTTCAACTTGGCCAATGCGGATGCCTGAAATACTGGTGAGGGGGATGTGTTTCATGATGTTGCCTCCTTGTTTGCTACGTTGCGTATTCGTGTTTTTTGAACATGTTGGTTTGCGCTTAGGATAGCTCTTTTGCGGCCGGTTTTCTTTAGATTTAGAATGATTCTTTTAGGAAAAAAGTCTTCGGCTTGCTTTTTGATAAATAGATAAATAACCCGATAAATTATAATTAATGAAATGAAATAATAATATACATGATAAAAAATGGGAGCATGAAGAACCCAGAATTAATGGAGCGCCTTGCTGTTGCGAGGGCGCGTCTGGCGGGGCTTAACGTAGCGCGTGTTCTGCCGGATGGCAAGTACTGCCGAATGACATAATGTCGTCCGTTGTTGTAGCGCTGCCGCACCTTACAATGCTGTCACGTTTTCCATGTTGCATTGAACGCGCACCTTCGCTTTGCCATAATGAAAATGGTGTAAAAGGACCTTCCGCATTGTCCGCGAAAATACGAAAGGGAAGAAAAGAAAGCAGGGCGTACTGCCATGAAAATCTACCTTATAGAAGACGACGCTGCTTTGCGCGGCGAGCTTGCGCGCGTTTTGGGCTTCCAAGGTTACACCGTTGAAGTTTGCACGCAGTTCTCGCATGCGGTGGAGCAAGCGCTCGACTTCGCACCCGATGCGGTGATTGCGGATTTGCGTCTTCCCGAGACTGATGGCTTGGATATCTGCCGGAAGCTGCGCGAGAAAAGTAATGTGCCGCTTCTTGTTTTGACGTCAAGCGATAGCGAGTTCGATGAAGTGACCGCCTTGCGTTTGGGCGCGGATGATTACTTGACAAAACCATATAGCCCTGCCGTTTTGCTGGCGCACGTAGAGCGCTTGCTGCAACGTGCGGCGGGAAGCCAGGCGCCTGCTTTGGAGTATGCGGGCGTTGCGGTGGATGCTGCGCGATCCGAGGTGCGTTACAACGGGCAAGTGGCATCGCTTTCTCGCAATGAGTTGCGCATCTTGAGTGCGCTTGTTCGAGCGCGGGGCGCTATTGTGAGCCGGCAAGAGCTCATGTTCGAGCTGTGGCAATCCGATGAGTTTATCGATGACAATACGCTTACGGTGAACGTGAATCGTCTTCGCCGTGCGTTGCAGCGCTTAGGCGCTCCGGAGGATTTTCTGAAAACGCATCGCGGGCAGGGGTATTCCTTATGACGGTGCGAGCGTTTTTGCGGGTGCGAATCGCGCTGGTTACGGCAGTTGTTCTTGCGGGCGCTTTCGTGTGTCTGATGATGTCCGTTCTGGGCTGTGCGGTGTCCGCCCTTGTTTTGGCGGCGTGCGTGCTGCTGTTTGGCTTAGTGCTTGGGCTTGTGCTTGAATATGTGCGAAACAAGCACTTTTACCAGGAGCTTTCTCAGCTGAGTGAAAGCCTTGAGCATCCGTATCAGGCGGCATCGCTCATGAGCGAGCCGAAGCAATCCGAGCAGCTTGTTGTCTATCGCGCGTTGCAGACTATGGGTCGTGCTTGTGCGACCGAAGTTGCTTGTGCGAAAAGCGCTCGGGATGAGCAACGCGAATACACGGAGCAGTGGGTGCATGAGATAAAGGCACCGTTATCTGCGGCGCTGTTAGTGGCAAACCGTGTTGCCGAGCCAGAAGCATCGCAGCTGAAAAACGAGATCGACCGTTCGCTTTATCAAGTTGATCAGGTGCTTTGGTATGCTCGTTGCTTGTCGGCGCAAACTGATTACCGCATTCGGTCCGTCTTTTTGGCGGATATCGTGCGTGCGGTGTGCCGCTCGAATGCACGGTTTTTGATTGAACGGGGCGTGTCTGTTTCTTTGGATGTGCCTGATGATTTGCGGGTTTTTACCGATGAGAAGCAGGCGGCGTTTATTGTGTCGCAAGCGGTGGTGAATGCCGCGAAATATGGTGCGTCGCATCTGACGTTTACGGCGCGCGATGCGAAGGATGCGTCGGGAGCGCGCTGCGTGACGCTCTCCATTGCCGATGACGGGCTGGGTATTCCGGAAGAAGATGTGCCGCGCGTGTTTGAGCGCGGCTTCACGGGAGCGCGCGGGCGACAGGTGGGCTCATCGACAGGTATGGGGCTGTATTTGGCGGCAACGCTGTGTCAGAAGCTGGGCTTGGGACTTTCGCTTTCCTCGGCAGAAGGGGAAGGGACCACGGTTGAACTGCGCTTTCCCTTTGACGAGCGTCGTCTTTCGGTTGAGTGAGACGGGTTGTGGGACAAAGGCACGCTTTGCTCTTGCGGGCGGTGTGCAGAACGTGCGCTGGTGGCGTTGTGGTGCAACGTGAGGCGCAGGGAGTCTTGCGCTGTGATGCGGCTTGCCGATTCCTTCCCATGCCAGTTTTGCCGTGTGGGCTCGCAACGTACTAACCTTACAAGAACGTAAGGTACCTGTAAGGTCAATCGATGGCAGCGCGAACGCGGCGCGCATACCATGGAAAACGTCATCGGATACAAGGAGGTTTTCTATGAAAGAAGTGATTGCAAACGCCGCAACGCAAGGTGGAACGGCGCTTTTGCGACTGGAACATGTTGGGAAGATTTACGGCAACAAAGATGCCGTGACTTGCGCTTTGGATGATGTGTCGTTTACCGTTGATCGACGCGAATTCGTTGCCATCATGGGTCCTTCCGGCAGCGGCAAATCCACGCTTTTGAACTGCATTGCCACCATCGATACCGCAACAAGCGGACACATTTGGCTGGCGGGACAAGACATTACGCGCATGCGTGGCGCTGCGTTGGCGAAATTCCGCCGCGATCAGCTGGGTTTCATCTTCCAGGATTCAAACTTGCTTGACACGCTTACGGCGTACGAAAACATTGCGTTGGCGCTGAGCTTGAAGGGACGCCCGCCTCGTGAGGTTGATCCTGCTGTTCGCGCCATGGCGCACACGCTGGGCGTGGAAGACGTGCTGGGAAAGTTCCCGGCGCAGATGTCGGGCGGTCAGCGTCAACGCGTGGCGGCGGCGCGCGCGATGATTTCCAACCCGCGGCTGGTGTTGGCAGACGAACCCACCGGCGCGCTGGATTCGCGCAGTTCAACCGTGCTTTTGGAGACGCTTGCCGATATGAACCAGAACATGGGTGCTACCATTATGATGGTCACGCACGATGCCTTCGCCGCTTCGTATTCCACGCGCACGATTTTCATTCGCGATGGCCGCCTGTTCAACGAGGTGCGGCGCGGCAATGCAGCGCGCAACGATTACTATCAGCGCATCATGGAGGTTGTGTCGTTCTTGGGCGGTGAGCTGTCCGATGCTCGCTAAACTTGCTTTGCGTAACGTGCACCGCAGTGCGCGCGATTACGCCATTTATTTCGTGACCGTTGCCTTGGGCGTGGCGATGTTCTATGCGTTTAACACCATCAGCGACCAGGCAGTTCTTTTCGACGCGCTTTCCGACGATAGCCTTCAGATGCTGGATATGCTGAATACCATGATGGGCTTGCTTTCGGGTGTTATCGTGTGCGTTCTGGGATTTCTGGTAGTGTATGCTAACCGCTTCCTTATCAGGCGTCGCCGCCGTGAATTCGGCACGTATCTCATGTTAGGCATGAGCGCGGGGCGCGTAAGCCGCATTCTGTTGATTGAGACCGTTATTGTGGGATGTGCGTCGCTTGTAGTTGGTTTAGCGCTGGGAATTGCGCTTTCACAGGGGCTTTCGTTTGCTACGGCGGCGCTCATGGGTACCACCATGACGAAGTACCGCTTCATTGTTTCCGGCAGCGCCATCGTGTTCACCGTTATCTGCTTTGCCGCTATTTTCGTGCTTTCTGCGCTGATCGACATCGTTTACATTCGCCGTTGCAAGTTGGCTGCGCTTCTTTCAGCGCACCAGGCAAACGAAGGACATGCGAAGGTGAATGCGCCTGTGCGTGTGGCGGTGTTCGTGGTTTCTCTTGCGGTGCTGGCGTGCGCGTATTGGCGCCTTTCCGTGAACGGACTGGTCGTAATCGATGGTGATTTTTGGATGGCCACGGCGCTTATGATCGTGGGAACGTTTCTGTTCTTTTGGAGCGTTGCGGGCTTTGTCACGGCCCTTTTGCAGCACGTGCCGCAGGTGTATTTCCGCAGGTTATCGTGCTTTACGGTGCGCCAGCTTTCAAGCAAGATCAACACGGCGTTTGCCAGCATGAGCGTGGTTTCCATTATGTTGTTCTTCGCGTTGACCATCAGTTCGGTGGGTATGGGGCTTGTCGAGGCCTTCGTGGGCAATATCGAGGAAATCAGCGCGTACGATATGACGGTTCAAGCAGCTCCGTCGCTTTTGGACTCGGAGCTTGATTCCAATGGTACAAGTACGCAGCTGTTCGAGCGCTACGATGGTGATATGGCGGCATGCCTTAAAGGTGAGGCCGAAGGTGCGGGTGCTGATGGAGTAGGAGCTGCAGCAGGTGATGATTCAGCTGATGGCGCGCGCGTGACCTGGGATAACTTTGTAGACAAAACGGTGCAAGTTGATTATTACCTGGTGGGCGGCGATGATTATGAGACCGCAATGAAATACGGGGATATTCTGAGTCGGGTGCCGGAAGCGTATGACGCCCTTGAGGGCAGCTTGCGTGATTCTGCTCAGCAGTTGCAAGTGCAAGTAATGAGTGTCAGCCAATTCAACGCGCTGTGCGCTTTAACGGGAAAGCGCGGTGTCATGTTGGAAGATGACGAATGTGCGGTGAATAACCTTCTGTCCAGCACCGATGGGGTGGCGCAGGCACTCTGCAATGGGAAAGTTCCGTTGACGGTGGGCGATGCCCAGCTCCACTTTGCGGGACGCGTTCAGCATGTTCCCGTGCGCAATGGCGCTATGGTTGATGTGGTGTTGGAGATCATTGTTCCCGATTATGTGGTTGATTCTATGAAAGAGGCTGGTCAGAAGCCATGGATGAGCGTGCTTGCCATGGAGTATCGTGTGGATCGCGCCGAGGGCGACGTGCTGTTCAACAAGTACATGCATCAGGCGTTCCCGCCGCAAAAGGATGCGCAGATTAGCATGTATAATGGCGAAACGGTTCCTGAAGACCAGATTTTCCGCACCGGCGCGTGGCCGTGCTTCCAGAACTGGTCGGGTCGCGAGATGGCAGATCAAGCATCGGGCTTCCGCATGGTTATCACGTACTTGGCGGTCTACATTGGGTTTGTGCTGCTGGTGGCCACGGCGGCGATCCTTGCGATTCAGCAGCTCTCCGAAACGGCCGACAGCTTGGCGCGGTATCGCCGCTTGCGCGATTTAGGCGCCGATGAGCGCTGGGTGCTCAAGTCGCTGCGCACGCAGACGGTGGTGTATTTCGTGGCGCCGCTGCTTTTGGCGCTGTGCCACACGGCGTGTGCAGTGAAGGTGATAACGGATACGTTGTTTTCCGAGGTTGGCGTTAATGTTTTGGGTTCGGTTGCCATTGCAGGCGGCGCGGTGCTGGCGATTTACGCCGTGTACCTTGTCATTACGTACGCGCTTTCGCGCTCGATTGTGAGCGCGGAGCGGTAGAGTCCGGCAGCGCACCCGGCAGTGGGTCCGGCAACGGGCGGTTGCCGGACCCGCCGAGTGCGGCGGCGGTGGTCTTGTGGGCTGCTGGGTGCGGTGGCGCAACCAGCGACTTGATCGCGGCGACAGGCGGGCTGCGACAGCGCCGGGCGAACGCCGGGTGCCGCTGGTGCGCAATCGGCCCGGGCGGTGCAAGCCGTTCGGGCCGCTACCGTTCGGGCAGGGTCACGGCGGTGTATTCTGTTCGCGCGCAGTTTTTGGCATCTTCGCGCAGATGAATGTACTTGTACAGCGTGCTCAGGCTTAAACCGCATTCTTTTGCTATTTCTGCCACGGAAGATTTTCTCATGTCGTACTTGTAGAGCGCCCGCTCGATAGACGCCGCGTTTTTCAAGGGCCGTCCGCCTTGTCGTCCGCGCGGTCGCACGATGTCATGTTCGCGCGGCTCGGGTATGCGCAGTATCTCGCGCCAGTTCTCGGGAAATCCTATGGGTCCCAGGTCAACGGTTGCATGAGTGTCGATGATGCGTCCCAGCTCTTGGCGCAGCAGGTCGCATCGGGCGGGGTCGAGCGAATCATGCAGGCGGAATAGCACGATGAACGTGGGGAACAGGCGTGCGGCATGGAGATGCCTGTGCTCGGCGAACAAGCGCGGATGAACGGTGAACATCTTGTTGTACAGGCGGTCATGGTGGGCACATATGTTCCTGATTTGCGTAAGGTGGCGCAACCAGTTTTTCAGATGCGTGGGTGATACGCCAAAGCGCGCGGATATCTCAGAGGCAACAGAGGGGTCTCCAAGGTTTCCGTAGATTTTTGACAAAGTGCCAAATGAGGCATTTTCCATTTCCGCCCAGGTGGGAAGCGAGCCGTACTTTCTTATATGGTGAACGACAAGGGGTTTTCTGGTAGAAAGTGCCTGGTCGGTCTCTCTTTCGAGCGTGCTTTGCATCTTCCGATAATTCTCTTCGCTCCCGAATGCGTTGGGGCAATGGAGAGCGCGGGCGCCGTAATGATTCGAGAGAACGGTTGATAGCTGCGACCGCAGGCATATTTCAATCGGCGCGATGACAGAAAATACGTATTGCGAAAGGTCTCGGTCAAATGCCTCGATTCGTAGAATGTCGTCGAGCTTGGTTCCCGGTAGGAATCGGTTATCGTGTTCCAGCGTTAGCCAATAACCCCGGAGGCGGTAGTAACCTTGCAACTCAAGGGCGGTCACCAGTTCATCTTCGGATGCGGCCGAAAGACCTTTGTCGATCAGATGGCTTGCAAGCTGCCTTGTTGATTGGGGGTTCTTGTGCGGAAAAAAACATGACCCCGCCTGGTCCGCTTCACTGTCATGAGCAGGAGAGGCGTGCGGGGTACTATCACCATTTATTATAGCGTTGTGTTCGTTCATGTCAAGCACCTTATTTCGAAAATCGTTCTGAAAAAGTAAACGAAATATGATTTCGAAATATAGCAGAATACAGCAGAAAATGCAAAAAGGGCCGCAATAAGCGACCCTTTTTGTCAAATGCGATGTAAGCCTAGAAATCGCTCTTAGAACGCTCGTCAATAACATGAGTAACAATATCGTATACGCCAGGGAAGTTCGAATCATTAATGCCGGAAGTCATGCAGGGAATGAAGAACTTCTTGCTGTTCGCAAAGTCGATTGCCGTGTTGACTTCGGCGATAATCTCTTCTTCGGTCCAATCGGGCTTATCGACCATTGCGTTTTCGATGCCGCCCATGAACGTGATTTTTCCGCCCCATTCCTTAATGAGTTCGGGAAGGTTGTTGGTGGTGCGCAGGCAGCCTTGCCATACGTCAATGCCAACTTTTTCCATCATAGGAAGCAGGGTCTCGCCGTAAGAGTCGGAGTGGTGGATGATGTACTGTACGCCGTGCTCCTTGTAGTAGCTGTACACCTTCTGATACGGCTTCAGGAAGAACTCTTCAAGCATGTCGGGAGCCATGAACGTGGAAAGTTTGGTTCCCCAGTCGTCATGATGGAACATGGCATCGGGCTTGATGTACTTGATGTGACATTTTGCAACTTCAAGTTCGTATTCGGTGATGAAGTCAATAAGCTCTTCCATCTCTTCGGGCTCTTCGTAGAATGCGGCCATGCATTCGGTCATGCCCATAAGGTGATGGCAGCGCTCAAGCATGCCCGGAAGGCATACGCTGGTGACAAACTGCTCGGAACGGTCAACCGCTTCAGCTTTTTCCTGAAGAGGCTCCCAGATTGCGGGGTCATCGGGGTTTTTCGGAGGAGTGAGTTCATTTCTCCAGTTGCAGACATCTTTGACAACCAGATGCTCGGGGTCATGCATGGGGAACAAGCCCATATTCTCTTGACCCTTTACTTGTCCTTGATATACGCCCCATCCGTCAATCATGTAGCCATCGGAAGCGAAGTGCGACATGTCGCAGTGAATAGACGGGCGAATAAGATTGAATGCTTCGTATTGATTTACATAGCGGTCCGGATTGCCTCCCGTTATGCACTCAATGAAATTCTGACGCTTGCTTAGCATTCTTGATCCTTTCTCAAACTTTTCTGTATACGATGAATCCCCATCCTATGAATGAATTATGGTGAAAAGAAAGGAAGAAGGGGAGTTGTGGCTATTGCATATCCCCAGTTGAAACGATTTATATACAGAGCCACATTGCTAGAAATGCGGGATTGATATACTCAATCCCGCAGAATCCAAGGTTAGCGAATGCTTGCAAAATGTTTGGCATGCAAGCATTTTGCAATTATTTGGCACCGGGAGCTTTGGGGGCGCCAGGCATGCCGGGGGCAGCAGGTGCACCGGGAGCTGCAGGAGCGCCGGGAGCGCCAGGAGCACCAGGCATAGCCGGTCCTGCAGGAAGTTCGGCACCGCAAGAGGGGCATACCGTCTCGGACGATTCAGCCTTAGCGCCGCATTTCGGGCAGGTCTTTTCAATTTCTACTGCTGCTGGTCTAAAACACATGCTCTTTTCCTTTCGTTTTGCGAGCTTGTTTTCACGATGCTACTTTTTGGCGGGCAACGTTTTCAACAATGGATATCCGCATCAATGGCGAACGCTAAACATTACTGACTTTCTTACCGGCAAGGAATCCTTAGCGCTCGCCATTGCCGGATTGAGCTCCCTCTTTCCCCTGGCGGTTCGCCCAAGAGAGCAAGGCTTGCAGGTCTGCTCTCTTGGGCTTTTCGTGGAAGGAGGGGTATCCGGGAATTACATAAACACGATGGTGATATCTTTGCGGGCGATTTCCTGACCCTTGTCAAGATAAGCCTTGCCGCCACCAACTTGGG
>CAKTXN010000039.1 GCA_934630905.1 uncultured Eggerthellaceae bacterium | reverse complement strand
GACGGCGACGACCACGACCCGGAGGGCAAGGGCTACTCCGGCTGGATGGGCACCCTGAACGACTGGTTCACCAACGAGGGCTTCTCCTCCTACTCGGTGGCGAACGGCAAGCTTGCCGCCGGCGACGAGATCCGCGTGATGTACACGTGCACCATGTACGATTTGGGCAACCCCAACAACACGGACCGGGCGCTCAAGTCCGTCGCCTTTTCTGTCGGCACGCTCGACAAGAGCTTCGCCAGGGACACTCACAGCTACACCCTGACCGTGCCCGAGGGCACCGCATCCGTGAAGGTGACGCCCACTGCCGCAAACAAGAAATACCAGGTGCGCACGTTTGTGGGCGATACCTTGTACAAGCGCACGGCGGATGTTCCGGTGACCGACGGCGCGACCATCACCGTGAAGAGCGGCTACGCGGACCTGGACGCCGCAAACGACGCAGCCGACGCGGTGGTCTACACGTTCACGGTGAAAGTGGAATCCGAAACGCCCACGCCCGAAGATACTGTTGTGGAAAGCGGTACAGCGTACAACGCTAATTGGACGGTGTATGCCAACGGCGTTTTGAAACTCAGCAAGATTGAGGGCACTGATGGTAAGACGCAGGATAAAAAGATTTTCCCCCAGCCTCCTTATTCGAAGAAATACGGAAAGACAATCACGTCAATCGTGATTGACGAGGGAATAACCTACCTTGGCAACTACCTGCTCTACGGCCTGAATGCGGCAACCTCTATTTCTCTTCCGTCAACGCTGGCCGCTTCGGGTGCGGGGGCGTTTGCTGGTTGCAAAAACCTTGTTAATTACGAATGCGCCGAAGGCTGCTGCATCAGCGTTGTGGACGGCACTTTCGTGCTCTCCGATCACGGTGCAACGCTTTTGAGCGTCCTCGATAAATCGAAGCTCGTTGGGGAGGTAACGGTTCCTTCGACGGTAACCTCTATCGGTAATAATCTATCGGGCGCTACCGCCATGACGAGCGTCGTTCTTCCCGCCGGTCTCACGCGGATTGGCGTGAATGCGTTCAAGGGTTGCACGGGGCTGACCGAAATCACCCTTCCTTGCGACCTTGGTTCGAACAGCAACGCTTTTGATGGTTGCTCCAGCTTGGTTTCGATCTCTTTCGCGGAAGGGGTGACGAGCGTTCTTGGTGGTGGATTGGGCGGATTGGCCAACTTGACCACCATGAAGTTCCCGTCAACGCTCGCTGAGCTCAATGTGGATTTGATTGGCGAATCGGTGACCGATATCACGTTTGCGCCTGGATGTGCGTATTCGCTGAATAATGGCGTTATTGCCAAAACTACCGAATCTGGAACTGAGCTTCTCAAGGTTCTTGCAGGCGCTTCCATTGTTGACGCCGACGGCGTTCTTGACATTCCCGAGGGTGTTGTTTCCGTTGGAGCGAATGTATTCCAGGGCCGTTCGGATATCAAATCGGTTGTTCTCCCTAGCACCCTGAAGGCAATCGGCGGTGGCGCATTCCAAGATTGCTCGAATTTGACCGGCGTCTTGACGATTCCTCAGGGGGTTACCGATCTCGGGGCAGGAGCTTTTGTTGGCACGGGAATCACGAAGGCTGTTATTCCTACGGGCGTTGCTACCGTGGGGCATCAAGTTTTTAGTTTCTGCCCCAATTTGAAGGAAATAGTCGTCGGTAGCATTAATGACGCTTCCATCGTCGATCACAGTCCGAATCTGGAGATGTTCACTGTTTCCGAAGGGGTGAAGGCGATTACTGGGCGTTCGCTTGTTGCGACTAGCTGCGATAAGCTTACCACCATCAATCTTCCCGCAAGCCTTGAGACTCTTGAGGCATCCGCCCTTGCAGGCAATAAAAGCCTGACGACCGTTAACTGCGCCGAAGGTGGTAATTTTGCTTTCGCGAACAGCGTTCTTACCGATACCTCCACCAACACGGTGATGTACGCACTGCCGTCTCTAAGCGGAAGCTTGGTCATCCCCGAGGGGACCAGGGCGATTGGACCGGAGGTTTTTAAAGATAACGCCTCAATCACCTCTGTCTCGCTTCCCGAGGGTCTGGTCTCCATAGGGCGCCATGCGTTTCAGGGGTGCAAGGGTCTTGCTGGCGAGCTGGTCATACCGAGCACGGTAACGTCAATTGGTCTAGAAGCGTTTGCCGCCTGTGATGGCTTGAGCGCATTGAACTGCCTTGATCCGGCCGTTGCCACTGAGATCGTTTACGGACGCGACGCCTTTAGCAGTTGTACCGGTCTGACGAAAGTTCATCTGCCGCAAGGCCTGAGCATCTACGATGCTCTTCTGAGCACGTGCTCTGCCGTTACCGCTATCGATCTTCCCGCGTCGGTCAAATCCCTTGGGCAAGGGGTGCTTAACTTTGCCCGCATGACAGAACTTCGCAGCGTAACTATGCCCGGCGTTACTCAACTGGGGTCTCGCGAGTTCCTGGATTGCCCCAATCTGGAAAGCGTTGACATGCCGAGCATGGTGACCATTTCCCAGGGGGCGTTTGACTCGTACGCATCGACTAAGGTTGACATGAAGCAGCTGTATCTTCCCAAGAGCTTGGCGGCTTTCGGGAGCAGCGACTTTATCTACCCGACCATCATCTACTACGCAGGCTCTCAGGACGATTGGAACGGTATTGCATTTGGCAACGACGTGTTGAGCAATATCGAGAAATCCGGCACCGTGGTCGTGTATAACTATAAGGCGTCCGATGAGACTGCGGCAATAACGGCGCAGCCCAAGAATATCTCCGCGTTCATCGGTCTAGCTTCCGACGAAACGTCTTTCGGCATTGATGTGCCCGAAGGCTGCTCTGCTTACTATTTCTGGTACAACGAGAATGGGAACTGCGTAAAGGCGGGCGATGAAGCAACCTTCGGCATCACTTTGCCCGAGTGCGGAACATTCAACTACTACTGCGTAGCGAAAGTTGTTTCCCCCGATGGCACCGTTCGCAGCGCAAAGAGCGATAACTTCGCTCTGACCGTGTCCGACATGGATGCGATATTCGAAGGCTCAGGGACGGAAGAGGCGCCCTATCTTTTGAAGTCCGCGCAGGATTTGTCGACGCTGTCTTTCCTTGTTGGCAACGGCGTGCATTGCGAGGGCAAGGTGTTTGCTATGGCAAACGATATCGAGCTGCCCGCTGGCTGGACACCCATTGGCGTGAGAACCGATATGGCGCGCAACGCCTTCAAGGGAACGTTTGATGGCGCAGGTCATCTGCTGACCGTGCCCGCAGATGAGAAGCCCCTGTTCGCAGAGGTGAATGGCGCCACAATCAAGAACCTGAATATTTACGGAGAGCGCATTAGCGGCTTCGGATTGATTGACGACTGGAACGGTGTTGGCTTGGATGGCGTTGGCGTGACTATCGACAACGTAACGCTGAAAGCTGGCACCTCCACGCTGAAATCCGGCCTGCTGGGCGGCGTAATGTCAGGCAACCCTTTCGCTGCGGTGAGTGCTGGTTATGTTGCGAACATAAGCAATTGCACCGTCGAGGAAGGTGTGACCATTGGATATGATGGAACGCAGAGCATGATCGGTTCCTTTGCGGGACGCTTCCAGGGCACCATCGAGAACTGCGTATCCTATGGTACGGTTAAGGGCGTGGATTACGTTGGCGGCATCATTGGAACGCGCGACAACGCCATGGGCGCTTCTTCGGTGAAGAACTGCATGTTTGGCGGTTCCGTCGAGGCAACGGGAGAGCAAGCTGGCGGCATTGTGGGCGGCGGTTACGGGGATCCTTCTGCTCCGAATGGCGCGCGTCCCTCGATTACTGGATGTGCATCTAGCGGGCGCGTGTCGGGTAACAAATATGTCGGCGGAATCATCGGTGGCGACTTGTACGTCGTCCAGACCTGGGGGAACGTTGCTGGTTCTATTAGCAACAACACTTTTACCGGTGCGGTGTCTGGTAACGAGTACGTTGGTGCGATCATTGGCTACCTGACCAGCTTGAACGTCTATGACGTTGTTGCAGGCAACCTTTATTCTCATGGTTGCGGTGCAGCTAAGGGCATTAGCTACATAAAGTATATCGATACTAATTGCAAGACGCATGAGACGGAAAGCGGCGCAATTTACGTTGACAGCAGCACTGGCACCCCCGGATATCCAGGTTTCTCGGAGGGGGCCAAAAACCGCACCGACGATCCGATGGGCGCCGATGCGGACAAACTGTGCAAGATGCAGACGTACTTCGAGGTATCCACCGCTATTGCGGCTGACGGCGCTGGTGCCGCTCCCGTCGCCGTACGCGCCGGCGACACCGTGACGGTGGACGTGTCCGTGTCCGCGAACGATGGCGTTGCGGCGCTGTCCGGTACGCTGGACTTCGACCCTGCCGTGTTCGAGCTGGTGAGCGTTTCGAAGGGCGCGGGCCTGTCCGAGGGCGCGTCGTTCCTGCCGGATAAGGGCGCGGCTGAGGCCCTGTTCAGCTTCTACGGCAACGAGGCCGCGGCTGATGCGGAGGGCGGCATCGTGGTCGCCACCGCCACGCTGCGCGCGATTGCGGCCGCCGACGCCGCGACCATCGGCGTGAAGGACGCCACGGCCGCCATCGCGGGCGACTCGCTCGACTACGCCGCGACCGTGGGCGGCGTCGCGATGCTCGACGTGCTGGCAGACGCCCTGCTGGGCGACGCGAACGGCAACGGCCGCGTGAACATCGTGGACGCGCAGGTGGTCTACGACATGGCGACCGGAGCCTACGGCGAGGGCTACGCCGCGCTGGCGCTTCCCGCCGGCTGGACGCGCGCGACCCTGCTGTGGGCTTCAAACGTCAACGGCGACGACGCCATCGACGCGGTCGACGCCTTCGCCATCCAGCGCTTCGTGCACTACGGGGCCTGGGCGTAAGACCTATCCGCGATTACCGGCCGTGGAACGGGGGACGGAGGTTTGTTCCATCCCCCCGCCCGGCCGGCGATCCCTTCCTTTCCCAAGGCGACCCTGGGCTGACCTGCTCCCGGGGCCGCCTTCATGGTGTGCCGAGCATGGCACGTTTCTAACGGGTGAAAGTCCCGAGCACGCCCTCATAGCGGGAAGTGCACAGCCAAGTGCAAGGGTGTCCATCGTGAGGTGGAATCTGAAGGAAGCAGGAGGCAAACCTTTGGCCTGACGGACAGAAATCGCATCAGGCGCAAATGGGCGGGTAAGGCTGCCATACAAGCCGAAGCCCAATAGCTATGCGGAAACCCACAGCGTAAATGCGGCAGGTAGATGAAGGGAAAGAAACGCGTCTTACCTCGGGAGACCTCACGGACGTATGAACAACAATATCTTGTTTATGCGGAGTAAAGCTTGCCGTGAGAAGTCAGCAGAGGCCATAGTACTTGCGTGATTGTCCTGCGCAAGGAAGGGCTGAACCTTTAACGGTGTTAGCGGAAGGGAGGTCACCTTTGGGTGTGTATAAAGACAGACAACTTCAAATTCAATTCTTTGAAGACGAAGGCTCTCTGCAAAAGGCAGGCACGGAATGCCAAGGATATGCAGAAGCGTCCAGCACGCAAGGGATGACACCTGCCAAAAGCGCCAACATAGCCAATTCATGTGACCTGATGGAGAAAATCGTTAGTAAGGACAACTTGCGCAAAGCCTATGCAAAAGTGAAATCCAACAAGGGTTCAGCAGGGGTTGACCGCATGAGCGTGAACGAGATGTATGACTACTTCAAAAATAACGTAAACGAACTAATCCATCAAGTTCAAAAGGGCAGCTGCATTCCAAGCCCTGTGCTTAGAAAAGAAATACCCAAACCTGAGAAGGGAAAGGTGAGAAAGCTCGGAATACCAACAGTAGTTGACCGCGTAGTGCAACAAGCTATTGTTTTGCAGCTATCGCCCATGTTTGAGCCACAATTCCATGACTCAAGCTATGGCTTTAGGCCAGCACGAAGTGCACACGATGCGCTTTATGCGTGCAAGCAAAACGTAGATGAAGGCTATGTGTGGGTAGTTGATATGGACTTAGAAAAGTTCTTTGATACGGTATGCCAATCAAAACTCATCCAAATAATCTCGGAAACCGTATGTGACGGCAGAGTGGTATCGTTGATTAACAAATACCTCAATGCTGGGGTTATGGTTGATGGGGAATTGGAAGAAACAAAGGTCGGCGTGCCTCAGGGCGGGCCACTTTCGCCACTGCTTTCCAATGCCATGCTCAATGAGCTAGACTGGGAACTTGACAGGCGTGGGCATCGCTTCGTTCGCTATGCCGATGACTGCATGGTTTTCTGCAAGTCAAAGAAAGCGGCGCAAAGAACGCTCGAATCCATCACTCGCTACATTGAAGGCATACTTCGCCTCAAGGTAAACAGGGAAAAGACTACCGTGGCTTACTTCAATCAAGTGAAATACCTTGGCTATGCCTTCTACAGCAGGGAGGGGGAATGCCGATTTAGGGTGCACCCCAAAAGCATAGCGAAGATGAAGGGCAAAGTCAGAGAACTTACGGACAGGGGCAAAGCCATCCCAAACGAGGTGCGGCCGGTGATGGTAACAGACTTTGTTAGAGGATGGGTCAACTACTTTAAGCTCGCAGATATGAAAGCGCTGCTGCGTGACATAGGCATGTGGATGCGCAGACGCATCCGAATGTGCTACTGGAAACAGTGGAAGAGAATCCGTACTCGATTCAGAATGCTCAAGAAATGCGGCATAGGAGAAAGTACGGCATGGATGTATGCCAACACAAGAAAGGCATATTGGAGAATAGCGGAAAGTCCTATCATGCAACGAGCAATCAAAACCGAGCAACTAGCCCGTAAGGGTTATCTATTTTTCTCAACTCAGTATGGAAAGGTACATGTAAGTTAAGGGAACCGCCGTGTACGGAACCGTACGCACGGTGGTGTGAGAGGACGGCACGCCGAATAACGACGTGCCTCCTACTCGATTTGTTGACGAATTACCCCACCTTTTGTCAACATTTCGAGCATTTGAGAACCCGAGGTGCCTTGCGCGCCTCGGGTTTTGCGCCCTGCTGCGGTGCGTAATCCGGGTTGAGATGTTTTCTGATGCGATGCCGCCCAGTTATGTGTTTGGCATGATAAAAACGACCCACTTTTCGGTGGATTTTCTTCTTTGCAATCGGCAAGAATCAATGTTTCCCCAGGTCGCAAAAAAGTAAGCTAAGGTAAACCCACAGAAAAGTGGGTCATTTTTATCAGAGCAAGAAAACTCTGTCGCCTTTCGGCAATCCAAGGGGCGTCCGCCGGCAGGGGCTCGCCTCACGACTCCGCTTGGATAATGTTTCTTTGCGTTTGTGACCTGCTCAACTTATCCAAAGCGTCGTATTTGGAACAGGGGACGGAGGTTTGTTCCAATCTATTCGCTTGGCTGGCGGGTACCCCTTGGGGTCTGTGTGTCGGGGTTCGGTGCGCAATCGGACTCGCGGCGCGTCGTCTCTTGGCTCAGGCGTCTCTTTTGGGTTTCTTGACGGCATGTTGTCGTTTTTTTCGCCCGAATGTGCAAAATATTCCCGTTCGGGGTCCCTCGGGAAGCATTTGCGGTCCAGATAACGCCGTTTGTGTCGAAACAAGCTAGCAAAAGTCCAGGTCGTGCATTGCAAGCATCGGGCGAACGAGGATGAGCGCCCCTTCAACCTGCCCCAAACAGGAATATTTTGCGCATTCGCGCCCGTTTTTCGACAAGATGGCCGCAATTTGCCAATTCCGGAAAGAAATGGAGGCTGCGAAGGAGGTGGTTGGCAAGGACGGCGCGCCGATTGTTGACAAAAGGTGGGGTAATTTGTCAACAAAATGTGGACTTACGGGAAGGGGCTACGCTCGTCGTGCGCAGGTGGCGACCATTCGGGCAATGGGGCTGTTTGTGTCGTCAACGATATCGACCGTGTAAAAACCAACCTTGCGTCCAGATTTATCAACGTCGCAGGTCGCAATGAGTTTTGTGCCTTTTGTGGCATTCAGGTACTCAATGGTGTTGCTGACGCTTACCGTGGGCGGTTGGGCAATATTGCAGGCAATCGCCAACGTGAAATCCGCCAGCGTAAAAATGGCGCCGCCCATGACGGCGCCAAATCCATTTCGATGAATGTCTTCGATGTCAAACTCGCACACAGCGTGTCCGTGGCGAGCTTCCACAACGCGGCAATGGCATGCCTGTGTGGCAAATTGATCGGCAGCAAAAGCTTCCTGCACTTCTTCAAGCGTAGGATTGTCGCCTAACTCGCTGACCAGCATTATTGTGTGCCGCCGAACACGGTTTCAATGGTGTAATCGATGCGTGCCACCACATCGGCGCGATTCATGAGCTCAATGCATTCGAACAACGGCGGCGAAACCTGGGTACCCGTTACGGCAACGCGGATGGGCTGGAAGATGAATTTGTTCTTCAAATCCAGCTTTTCTGCCAAGCCGGCAACGGTACTCTGCAGCGGATCGCATTCCCAGGGAATGCTCTCATCAGCCAGAATGGCGCGCACTTCGCGCAGTACTTCATCGGCACGGCAACCTTCTTTGAGCAGGTTCTTTGCCACAGATTTCTCATCGAGCGTCATGTTCGGTCCATCGAACATGAATGCGATCTTCTCCGGCGTCTCGCTCAGGCGCTTCAAGCGCTCGGCCAAAAGCGGATAAATCTTCTCGAACCACGCATGCTTTTCCTTGATTTCATCGGCTGTTGCCAGACCCGCTTCAATCAAGAATGGTGCAGTTAAGTCAACCCAGGTGGCGGGATCCATGCGCTTAATGTACTCGCCGTTCATCCAATCGAGCTTCGTTTCATCGAACACGGCGTTTTTCTTCGTAATGCGGTCCAGGCTGAACTTTTCGCACAGCACGTCGCGCGGAATAATAGTGGTCTCACCATCAAGCGACCAGCCCAAAAGCGCCAGGAAGTTCACCATGGTATCGGGCAGGTAGCCGCGGTCGCGGTATTCTTCCACGCTGGTGGCGCCATGACGCTTCGAGAGTTTCTGACCGTCGCTGCCCAGAATCATGGACAGGTGAGCAAACTGCGGCACAGGTTTGCCCAGTGCCTCGTAGATCAGGATCTGCTTCGGCGTGTTGTTCAGGTGATCAGCACCGCGAATCACATGGGTGATTGCCATGTTGGAGTCATCCACTACGCAGGCAAAGTTGTACGTGGGCGAGCCATCGGTGCGCACTAAAATCAGGTCGTCAACAAAGTCGCCCGGGAAGCTCGTGTGACCGAACGCGGCATCGTCAAACTCAATAGGTCCGTGGTTTTCCGGCACGGCAAGGCGCCATACATGCGGTTCACCTGCGGCAATGCGGGCAGCGGCTTCTGCGGGGTCAAGGTGACGGCATGTGCGGTCGTAACCATCGTAGCCACCTTGATCTTCTTTGGCTGCTTCACGTTTCGCATCCAGCTCTTCTTTCGTGCAGAAGCAAGGATATGCAGCTCCTGCGGCCTTCAGCTGCTCAAGCGCTTCTTGATACGTGTCCATGCGCTGCATTTGCGTATAGGGACCGTAGGCGCCACCGACTTCGGGGCCTTCGTCCCAATCCAGGCCTAGCCAACGCATAGCGCGCAAGATGACCTGGGTGTTTTCTTCCGTGGAGCGCTCGGGATCGGTGTCCTCAATGCGCAAAATAAACTTACCGCCATTAGCGCGGGCGAACGCCCAGTTGTAAATGGCGGTACGCGCGCCGCCAATATGCAGACGGCCGGTGGGGGAAGGCGCGAAGCGAACGCGCACTTCGTTTGCAGTGTTTTCCATGTGTGATCCTTATCTATTAAAGCGTGTGCTTTGAATATCCGTTGTTTGGGGCCGCGCGCCGCGCTTCCTTATGAGATGCACGCCAACGCAACATGACAGTATAGAGAGAAGAAGGCTTGTTGCGAACCACAGAATGCCCATTCCCATCCAAAAACCTTCAGGAAGGCTGCAAATAAGAAGGCTTCGGTACCAAAACGTCCAGGTGCCGCTGGCGAAGAGCAGGCCGTGGAAGAGCGAAAAGAACGCGTCGAAGTCGATAAGCGCCGCAGTGCCGAACGCTAGAAACGCTGCAATAGCGAGTCCGCCCGCGCACGCCAGCACGCGTCCCAGGTTTTTGCGGCCGGTGCGCACGCCCACGTGAGCTGCGGCTGCAAGGGCAAGCACGGCAATGGCGATAAGGGGCACTTTTACAGCACTTTCGAGCGCGTAACAATCGTCTAAGTGGGAAATTGCAGCACTGTCCAGGCGATATTCTTCTCCCTGTGCGTTGCCGGGCGCACGACCATCGGCTTGAGCTGCGATAACGAGCTCATCCATGGTTGCATTCAACGCGTCTGCGTCGTGGCTTGCAAACGAGTAGTCGTAGATTGCAGCGGCGGCTTTCACGAGTTCATCGTGCGTGTACGGCGAAATGCTGTCGGTTGCGTATGCTTGCGACAAAACGCGCGTTGGTAATGGCGTTGCAGCGCACGCAGCAAACCCTGCTGCTAAAAACGTGACAACAAGGCATACCACAGCGCACACCGCTGCACCGGTATTGATAAGCTTCTTCATTGTTGACAAATTACTCCACCTTTTGTCAACAATTAGCAGCAGCTACCGTCGCAGCCGCAGCCTTGCGTTCCCGCGCCAGCGGCAACAACGGATGCGGGCGGCTCGGGCGCGAAGATGTTGCCGCAATCAACCCAGATGGTGGCAGTGGTGATGCCTTTCATGTCCTTCGAGATGGTGGGCAGCGGTCCCAGGCGGCTGAATACACCCATGAACTGACCGTTATAGAGGTACAAGCCGTTCAGGTTATTGTAGAGCTCGGGTATGGCTTCTGTTTTGCCCGCTTCCAAATCGGCCGTGCTCTCGGGCGGCAATGTGAGCGTTTTGAACGGCGTGATGTAGCTTTGTACAATGAAGGGATGTCCCGCTGCGCCGTTTGCGAACTGGTCAACAAGTTCTTCCCAGCGCTGCTGCGTTTGCGCGCAGCCAGCGTACACGTCTTGGGCGCCGTATGCATCGGTGGGCTTGATGATCCATGCATCTTTGTTTGCGCGCACTTCAGCCAAATCGATGTGCTCGCTATCCAAAAACGTGGTCAATGGTACGGTGCGCTTCACGAACTCGTTTTCCTCGTTCGTCAAAAATGCTTGGGTGCGCGGGTCGTACAGGGCGCTGAAAATCTGCTTGTCGTGCACAACGTGTCCCGCGAAGCTGCCGATGAGCGTCACTTTGCCGGCGCGCACGGCATTGATGAGCTGTTGAGATTCGTCCCAATGCTCAATCACGTCGTTTGTCACGCAGCGGCGCCAAATGGCGTCAATGCGGTTGCCCTTGCCGTCGGTAAGCGTTTCGCCGTCGAATCGCAGTTCGCGCACGTCGGCCACCACGCACGGGTATCCTTTTCGCGTAAACTGGTCGGCGAACAGGTGAAACTCATCAACCACGCCGTTTTCCAGATAGTCGCAAATAGCAAAATGCGGGTGTGCAACGCAGTTTTCGGAGCGCTCATAGATGTCAATGAATCGGTGAATCCAGTTGCCGAACAGCTCGCACGCCTCAATGCGGTGCCCATGCGAAATAAACTCCCTGAACGCAGGGGTGCGCGCCACGGAAAGCGTGATTTCGCGGTTCTCGTTCATGCCGGATGAACCGTCGCCGTTGAATTCGCAGAAGCGTACCTCGCCGGTTTCTTCGTTCAAGAACGTATCAACGCGCGCAAACGGCAGCAGATCATCGTAGCCGCGCGGCAGCAAGATAAGTTCAACCAGACGCGGGTCGAAATCGAAAACTTCACGATACGCGGGGTCGTCCAAATAGCGCTGGATAACTTTGCACAGAATGCGATGCGCCGTTTCCGACGTTTCTTTCATGATGTCGTACGTTTCGCGGTTGAGCAGGCGCGGCAGATAGCTGCATGCCACGTGCTGGTGGTGCACGATCGCCGTGCTGTTTTCCATATATTCCGCTGCGATTTTGCGACCTTCAATATCGCCGTTAAGATCGGCGATTATCTGAAGGTACTCATCGGTGAGCTGAGCATTCGTTGCCATGAAAAGCTCCTTTGTTTTTGCGTTGGACACGCATTGCTTCGATTTGTTGTTTCGGTTTATTTTAGGGTAAAAACAGACGCTTTGCGGAACAAACTGTTTACAGGTACTTAGCAAAAGGCGTAGGATAAGCAAGTTTCGCGAACGGAAGGAATTGGCATGGAATCATTGAGCGAACAGCAGTTTCGCTTGCTCGAAGAAAAGTACGAAAACGGCACGGCGACCCCCGATGATTTGCAGACGCTTGAGCCGTATCGTGCGAAACGCGCAGTACTTTTGGCAAGCGGTTTTGGAAGCCGCATGCTGCCTATTACCATCAATACTCCAAAACCCCTGGTCAACGTTAATGGAAAGCGTATTATCGAGACTATCCTTGATGCACTTTTGGCGATTGATGTTACGGAAATCTACATTGTGACGGGATATTTGAAGGAACAGTTCCGGTTGCTGCTTGATGATTATCCGACTGTTACGTTGCTGGAAAATCCAATCTACGATTCTACGAACAACATTTCCTCGGCGTGCGTGGCGCGCGATCTTTTCCAGAATGCGTATGTGTTCGAGAGTGATTTGTTTTTAAGCAATCCCGCGCTGCTTAAAAAGTACCGCTTCCAATCCTGCTATATGGGCGTGCCGGTTGAAGAGACGCCCGACTGGTGCCTTGATGTGGAAAACGGCCGTGTTGTGGACTTGCACAAGGGCGGCAAGAACACGAACCACATGTACGGCATTAGTTACTGGACTGCCGAAGATGGTGCGAAGCTTGCTGTTGACCTGCCTGAATGCTTTGACGAAAACGATGAGAACAAGCAGCGTTTCTGGGATGACGTGCCGTGCGTTCTGCGCAATGCCCGCTATGATATTGCGGTCGAGGCGTGCACGTTCGATGACGTGGCGGAAATCGACTCGTTTGCCGAGCTGCAAGAGATTGACCCGCGTTATCGGGTGTAGCGCGCTGAAGTAAAGCGCGGTGGCGAAACTAAAGTTCCGGGCGCGGGTACAACGAGCTTGCGCCGCCCGCGCACAGAACCAGCGCATCGTAGCGAACGCGCACGAATTGTTGACAAAAGGTGGGGTAATTTGTCAACAAATTGCTGGCGGCGAGGGGGGGCGGCGAAGCCAGGGCGTGGATGTGGGGTTGGTCTCCGATGCCGAAGCCGTCTGTGCGGAGCCGGAGGGCGCTGCGAGTGGCAGAGCGAGCCATGTGTGCTTCGCCGCTTTCGCCTGAATTTTGTACCCAATGTGTACTATGTCACTAAATTGTCATTAAAATAGGACAGCATGGTGGTATCATGCTGAAACTATAGAGTTGCGTTCGAAAACGCAACATCCGTTATCCAGAGTCGGGGGAGAGAGTTGGCTCAGCGATCCCGACACCAACCAGGTGCGTCTGACGTGCTATGGTGGTCCGGCCAACACCGATGAAGGAGGTATTCTCATGTCTGAAGAACACTCATCTTATCTTTTCACGTCGGAGTCGGTGACTGAAGGTCATCCTGACAAGATTTGCGATCAGGTTTCTGATGCTATCTTGGATGCCATTTTGGCGAAGGAAATCGAGCTTCAGAAAGCCGGCTATGTTTCGCCTACGGGCGTTCCTGCCGACGTGGACAACGTGCGTTGCGCCTGCGAGACCATGACTTCCACGGGTCTTGTGGTGGTGACGGGCGAAATTCGCACGGAAGCATACGTTGACGTGCAGCAAATCGTGCGCGATACCATCCGCGAGATTGGCTACGACCGCGCGAAGTACGGCTTCGACTGCGATACTTGCGGCGTTGTCAATGCCATCCACGAGCAATCTGCCGACATCGCCATGGGCGTCGATGAGTCCTACGAGGCTCAGCGTGGCGAAAGCGTGGACGACATCGACAAAGTGGGCGCAGGCGACCAGGGCATGGTATTCGGCTATGCCTGCAACGAAACGAGCACGCTTATGCCGATGCCCATCTATCTGGCGCATCGTTTGGCGGAGCGCCTGACCAGCGTTCGCAAAGATGGAACGCTGCCGTATCTGCGTCCCGATGGAAAGACGCAGGTTTCCGTGCGCTACATTGACGGCAAGCCCACGCAGGTGGAGAAAGTGCTTGTCTCCACTCAGCATGCTGAAGAAGTTGAAGTCGGTCAAATCTATGACGACTTGGTGGCGCATGTAATCAAGCCCGTGTTCCAGGAAGAAGGCGTCAAGGTTGCCGATGACCTGGAGATTTACGTGAATCCTACGGGACGTTTCGTGGTGGGCGGACCTATGGGCGACTCCGGTTTAACGGGCCGCAAGATCATTGTTGACACGTATGGCGGCATGGGTCGTCATGGCGGCGGCGCGTTCTCGGGCAAGGACTGCACAAAGGTTGACCGCTCCGCCGCATATGCCGCGCGCTGGGTGGCGAAAAATGTGGTTGCTGCTGGACTGGCGGATCGCTGCGAAGTGCAGATTGCTTACGCAATTGGCGTGGCGCACCCCATTTCCATTATGGTGGACACGTTTGGCACGAATCATGTGGATACTCCCGTGATCGAAAAAGCTGTGGCCGAAGTCTTCGATTTGCGCCCAGGTGCCATCATCCGCGAGCTCGACTTACGCCGTCCTATCTATCGCAAGACGGCTGCATATGGCCATTTTGGTCGCGAGCTTCCTGAGTTCACCTGGGAGAACACGAATCGCGTTGACGAGCTGCGCCAAGCGGCGGGGCTGTAGGGTATTGCCGCTTTGCTTGCTTCGGTTGTTCTTGACATACCAACGCAATCGCTGGATGCGGCGTTCACTTACGCCGTTCCCCCTACGATAGAACAGCTTGATTTAGTGGGGCGTGCCGTGGTGGTTCCTTTTGGGCCACGGCGCGCCCTTGGCTTTGTGTTGGATACGTTCGATGATTCCGATGAGCGCGCCCAAGAACTTGAGCGCGCGAAAATCAAAGAGATATTCGAAGTGGCTTCCGAGCCGTTCTTCGATGGTGATGGCGCAGCATGTGCCCAGTTCATGGCGCATTATTACATTGCGCCGCTTTCGTCGTGCGTTCGTTTGTTCACGCCCCCCGGCGGCGTGCCCCGCGTGATTCATCGTGGTGGCGCGTGGGTTCTTGAGCAGCCTGCCGTGGGCGAAGTCGATGACCGCTGGGCCACGCTTGGTCCGAATGCGGAAGGCTTCGTGCCGCGTAAAGGCTCCTATAAGCAAGAAGCCGTGCTTGCGGCGGTGCGTCGCGGCGATGTGCGCGTAAGCGAGCTCACGGCTGAATATGGTTCGGTTTCGTCATGCCTAACCGCGTTGGAGAAAAAAGGCGTTGTGGTGGTGGAGCATCGGCGCCGTTTTCGCGGGCTTGCGGATCAGGATTCGTCGATTTTTCGCGTTGATGTGGAGAAACCGACTCTCAATGACCAGCAGCAACGCGCGCTTGATGTGGTATTTTCCGCCTATGAACGCAAGCAAGGCGAAGTTGTTTTAGTGGATGGCGTTACTGGCTCGGGCAAGACGGAAGTGTATCTGCGCGTTATCGAACGCGTTTTGGAACAGGGACAAAATGCTATTGTTCTGGTGCCAGAAATATCGCTTACACCCCAAACGGTCGCGCGTTTTCGCGGACGTTTCGGCGACCAAGTTGCCGTTATGCATTCGCGCATGAGCCAAGGAGAGCGCTTTGACCAGTGGGATTTTATCCGCTCGGGCCAGGCGCGCGTTGTAGTAGGTGCTCGCAGCGCGCTGTTCACGCCGCTGCCTAACGTGGGCGCCATCATCATCGACGAGGAACACGAAGGCTCCTACAAGCAAGACAGCCAGCCGCGTTACCACGCGCGCACCGTTGCGTGCTGGCAAGCGGCGCGCAAAGGGGCCGTTGTGGTGCTGGGGTCAGCCACGCCTTCCTTGGAGACGCTTCACGAATGCGAAGAAAACGCGTTGTGGCATAAAGTTGACCTGGGGCAACGTGCAAACGGGCGCCCTATGCCGCGCATCGATATTGTGGACATGGCAAAAGAATTTTCGGCGGGGCATCGTTCGATGTTCTCCCGTCCGCTTATCGGCGCGCTGCGCGAAACGCTTGAGTGCGGTCAAAAAGCGGTTCTTATGCTCAATCAACGTGGCTTCGCGAAATTCCTGCTCTGCCGCGATTGCGGCTTTGTGCCCACGTGTGATTCGTGCTCAACATCGCTGACGTATCACGAAGAAGGCGGAAGCTGCATTTGCCATCATTGCGGGCACAGTGAACCTGCGCCGGCGGTGTGCCCCCAATGCGGAAGCCCGTACCTGAAGAAATTCGGCGCGGGTACACAGCGCGTTGAGTCGGAGCTTAAGGCGCTTATTGCGGGTTTCGGGGAAGAGTTTGCCAATGTTGCCGTGGTTCGCATGGATGCCGACACCACGAAGACGAAAGGTGCACATCAAAAGCTGCTTGAGAGCTTTGTACAAGCGCCCCGCGCGGTGCTGCTGGGCACGCAGATGATCGCGAAG
>CAKTXN010000038.1 GCA_934630905.1 uncultured Eggerthellaceae bacterium | reverse complement strand
TCCCTTATAAACAATCAGCTATTCAATAAACCACTCACCTGTTTTGCTCGCTAGAATGCAGGTAGAGGTTTTATAGGACAGGAGAGTAGAGGGGGGTTTACCATGGATGCAAGTGCCGAGAAACACCTGCATGTGACCGAAGGCCTTATGGGCCCGACGCAAGACGATCCTACGGGTCGTAAATGGACATGGGAAGAAGATGGCTACACCGTGATTCGCTCGAATGCTCGTTCGGGCCCCGGTTGCCACGACAACTGCGGCATTCTGATGTACGTCAAAGACGGCGTCCTTGAAAAGATCGAGGGCGACCCCGAGAATCCGTACAACCAAGGTCGCCTTTGTCCGCGTTGTTTGGCATTCAAGGAAATGCTGTACCACAAAGACAGGCTGAAATACCCGATGAAGCGTGCCCGCGAGGATCGCGGCAAGAACACCTTCGAGCGCATCAGCTGGGAAGAAGCGTACGATATTATCGAACGCGAAATGAAGAAGGTCATCGACCAGTATGGTCCCGAGGCCATTTGGGTCACCCAGGGTACCGGCCGCGACATCAACGGCTACGGTCCGCTTATGGCTCAGTACTTCGGTACGCCGAACTACGGCACGGGCTTCCTTTCTGGCCAGGCTTGCTACGCACCGCGTATGTTCTCCACGGCTCTGAAGGCCGGCGGCCTGTTCATCTGCGACTACTCGCAGTACTTCGCCGATCGCTACGACAACCCCGAGTGGAAGCGTCCGGGCTGCATCCTGGTTTGGGGCAATAACCCCATGGTTGCAAACTCCGACGGCACGCTTGGTCACTGGATTGTTGAGTGCATGAAGCGCGGCAGCAAGGTTATTGTTATGGACCCGAAGTTGACCTGGATTGCCGGCAAGGCCGACATCTGGTTGCAGGTTCGTCCGGGCACCGACTCTGCATTGGCGCTGGCTCTGTGCAACATCATCATCCAGGAAGGTCTGGAAGACAAGGAATTCGTGAGCTGCTGGACGTACGGTTATGCCGAGTTCGCAGAGAACGTGAAGAAGTACACGGCCGAATTTGCTGCCGAGACCTGCGGCGTTGACATTGACCTGATCTACGATGCTGCTCGCATGATTGGCACCGCTGAGTCTTCCTGCCTGCAGTGGGGCGTTGCTATGGACCACACGTCCGAAGGCTTCATCACCGGTATGGCATGCTTCGACCTTATGGCTTTGACTGGCAACTTCGAGAAGCCGGGCTCCATGGTTGCTGCCAACCCCGTTTGGGATATGTCGGTAACCTGGCTGCCGCGTGAAAACGTGTGGCGTGCCTGCTCCGAGCCGGTTGCTTGCCCCGAAAAGAAGATGAACTCCAAGTACAAGGCGCTCAACGCTATTGCGGCTATTAGCCCCGATATGCTGCTTGAGGCCATGGAGACGGGCGAACCATATCCCATCAAGGCAATGTTCATGCTTCAGAACAACGCCATTACCTGCATGGGCGCTCAGCCGCAGCGTATTCTGCCGGCACTCCAGAAGATGGACTTCAACGTTGTTGTTGACCTGTTCCTGACGCCGACCGCCCTTGCTGCTGCCGATGTTTTGCTGCCGGCTGCATGCTTCGCCGAGCGCATTGGCATTACGGGCCATCAGCCTTACGCTTTGGGCGCAATCGCTCAGGCCGTTGAGCCTTTGGGCGAGTGCAAGTCTGACCAGCGCATCATCTACGAAACCGGTTCTCGCTTCACCGACGAAGCCCACAAGCAGTGGGATGACGAGCAGGGCTTCTACGACTACTTGCTGCGCAAGACGGGTCTGACCTATGAGTCCCTGCGCGAGCGCACCTGGCTGTACCCCGAGTTTGACTACTACAAGTACAAGTCGGGCAAGCTGCGCCGCGATGGCAAGCCGGGCTTTGCAACTTCCACGGGCCGTTACAACTTCTACTGCCCCGAGATGATTCACTTCGGACTGTCTCCGTTGGCAGAGTACGAAGAGCCGCCTGAGAGCCCCGTTTCTCAGCCCGAACTGGCCAAGAAGTACCCGCTTGTTCTTACGACGGGCGCCCGTATTTGGGGCTTCTTCCACTCCGAGCACAGGCAGAGCCCCTCGATGCGCAAGATTCACCCGAACCCGACGGTTTTGATCCACCCCGAAACCGCTGCGAAGTACGGTATTGCTGATGGCGACTGGGTAGAGATCGAGAACCAGTACGGTTCTTGCAAGCAGAAGGCCGAGCTTTCTATCCGCATCCGCAAGGACACGGTTTCCGCTGACCACGCTTGGTGGTTCCCGGAGCGCGACCCCAACGACGGCACGCTGTTCGGCGTTATGGAATCGAACATCAACAAGCTTGTTCCTATGCGTCCTGGCAAGATCGGCCTGGGTGCATCGTACAAGTCGCAGTTGTGCAGCATCAAGAAGATTGAGGAGTGATAAAGATGAGAGAAGTTCTTGTCGTTGATTACGAATACTGCTCTGGCTGCCATACCTGCGAAATTGCCTGCCAGCAAGAGCATGGTCTTGAGCCTGATCAGTACGGCATCAAGCTGACCCAGATTGGCCCCGATGAAATTCGTCCGCGCAAGTGGCAGTTCGAATTCATTCCCGTGCCCACCGACCGTTGCGACCTGTGCGCCACGCGTCAGGGCAAGGGCAAGCTGCCGTCCTGCGTGCAGCATTGCCAGGCTGGTTGCCTGTACCTGAAGAAGCACGATGAGATCGGTGATCTTCTGGAGAAGAAGAAAGTCGCCGTCTTCACCCTGGGCCGTTAATCCGTGCGATTGACAGCCCGCTTGCTTAAGGGGGATTTGCAGATCAGTTGGTTGACCTGCGTAGATGCTTCCCTGAGTGAAAGCTTTACGTTTTGCGAAGCAGCTTGCCACCGTGCAGGCTGCTTCGTTTTTTGTGCCCCGTATTCGCGGTTGTGCTCAAGCGGCACGTTCAAGCGGTATAATGGATGAGTTCGAATGCTCAAGGGGGGCAGTATTTCGGAATGCTTGGTGGCAGAGTACTTCGAACGAAAGTCGTTTCCGGTTTGAAATCCAAATCAAAGCGCTTGTGGCGTGGTGGCGCGAAGGAACCCGGATAATCACGAAACGAAAGTCGCGAGGTGGGGAATGCGCATAGAAGTACTCAACGAGTTTTTGCTGCTGGCTGAAAGCCTGAGCTTTACCGAGACAGCGAAAAACGCTTATGTTTCCCAACCCGTATTGAGCGGACACATTTCAAAACTCGAGCAGGAGCTGGGGGTAAAGCTTTTTGAGCGCGATCGCCATTCGGTGAGCTTGACCGATGCGGGAAAAGTGTTTCTTCCCGACGCGCGCCGCATTTCCGACGCGCATCAATCCGCGCTTGAGCATATTGCCCAGTACAAGGACGGCATGTCCTCGCGCATTACGATCGGTTTTCTTCTGGGTTCATTTGGCTCGTTTCTGCCGCTGGTGTGCAACCATTATCGCCGACAGCACCCCGATGTTGAGTTCTGCTTCAGGGAGCTGGACATTGGCGAAGTACAATCAAAACTCAATTCGGGACAAATCGATATTGCGTTTACCTTGTTCACCAAGCAGAGTAGCAACGCGAAATTCGAACATCGAAGCTTGTACGAGGATCGCTACAAGTTGGCGGTGCCGCGCGGGCATCGTTTGGCGCGCCGCGAAATCATTTCTATCGAGGATTTGAAATCCGAAGTTGTGTTGGCGCCCAAGCTCAATGCAACGCTGGGTATGGTCACGCAGACAAGCATCAAGCTGCGCAACGCCGGCGTGGACGTGCGCAACGATGAGCGCATTGCAGATGCTTCGGCTCTTATGTCAACCGTTGTTGCCAGCGGCCGTGTTGCCATGGCGCTTGACCATTTGGAAGTGTATGGTGGCGATAACATCTGCTTCATTCCCTTCGAAGACGAAGGCTTAAGCTTGTGCGCGGGCATGACATGGATTAAAGGCACAAGCACGGAAATCGTGAAGCAATTTGCCGACTTTGTGGTCGCAGAAACGGCTGAATTTACGCGCGATGATTACCTGTCCCGCAAGGGCGAAATTGACCTTCCGTTCGCCGAATCGTAGTTACGCCCACCAAAACACCAGTTCAACAACTCAATATTTAAGGTTGAGACGCCTCTCTGGCTGAAATTCAGCCTTTGCGAATGGGGACGCTACGCTGCGCTGCTCCCATAATGCTCGTATGAACTACTCCGAGCAAGTAGGATGGGTGCAATCGGTTCGGAGGGGGGCCGAAATGCCCGCGAAATAGTTCGAGTATCCTCACTTTTTTGCGATGGCACGTTGCACCCATCATTGCTTTTTTGCGTTTGGAATGCTCTTGGCGTTCGACCATGCAGGCGGACACCAATGTTGCAGCGTTGATCGTTTTGCGGTTTCCTGCGGGGGCGGGATGTCGCAGAAAGCGGTTGACCGTATGCGTTACGTTTTGCGTCATTGTCGGAGTTTTGCTGTGCGCTGGGGGGCGCCAAAGCAAACGCCAAAGCGCTGGGGAAGAGCGCTTCCGACGGTGACCAAAAGGGGAACGCGCAGTTTGTTGACAGGGGGTGCACGAACAAAACGAACTGCGCATGCAAGGGAATTTCGCATTCTATAAGGAGGAAGAAATGGAAAGCTCAAGCGTTCCAATGGGGAAGCGGCTTATTGGTATTGCAATAGCCATTATCTGCATTGTTGGTTCAATGCTTATTCCAGGCAGCGAAGCGCTCGCGCACGAAGGCGTTATGGTCATTGGCCTTCTGCTTGCTCTGGTTGCTCTGTGGGTTACGTCGGCGCTGCCGTTGGGCGTGACCGCTCTTATTATTGCTGTTCTGTGCCCGGTTCTGGGTATTGTTCCTTCGCTGGGCAACGCCATTACCGGCTTCGCAAGCCCGGCACTGCTCTTCATCATTGCCGTGTTCTCGCTGCCCGTTATCATGATGAAGACGAACTGGGGCATCCGTTTGATCGGTGGTCTTATCAAGTGGACCGGCAACGACTCTCGCAAGCTTGTTTTGGGCTTCATGATTGCCACCACGCTGGTGTCCACCGTTATGTCCGACGTTCCCTGCACCGTGCTGTTCCTTGGCTTCGCGCTGGCTATTCTGAAGGCCGCTAATGCAAAGCCGCTGGAATCTAACCTGGGTCGTTGCTTGATGATTGGTATTCCGATTTCTGCCGTGACCGGTGGTATGGCAACGCCTGCAGGCAGCTCCTTCAACGTTGTTGCCATGAACATCCTTACGAAGGTAACGGGTTCGGGCGTGTCGTTTTTGGACTGGGTTATTGTTGCACTGCCCGTTGTTATTGTGATGGTTCCTATCTCTTGGTTCTTCATTACCCTGATGATCAAGCCCGAGCCTATTGAGGACTCTTGCCTGGCGGGCATTCGCGAGCAGGCTGCTGCTGCAAAGGTTATAGAGCCGCACGAAATCAAAACCATCATTGTTGTTCTGGGCCTGCTGGTTCTGTGGATTGTAGGCAACTGGGTACCCGTTTTGAACGCAACTGTTGTTGCCCTTATCGGCTTCGGCGTAATGTTTTTGCCGGGTATGCAGCTGCTTACCTGGAAAGAATTCCAGGACGCCGTGCCTTGGGGCATTGTGCTGATGTGCGGCACTATCATGTCGCTTGGTGGCGTTGTTGAGTCCACGGGCGCTGCAACGTTCTTGGCGAATCTGATTATCGAATCTGGCGTTATGAGCCTGAGCTCCTTCGCGGCACTTGCCTTGATTCTGGGTCTGGTGTACTTGCTGCACACGGTATGTCCGATTGGCCCCGCTATCTTGGGTATTTTCCTGCCCATCATGATCACGCTGTGTGCGGGCTTTGGCATGTCGCCTGTTGTTCCCACCATCTCTTTGGCAGTGGTTGTTGCCGGTAACTACCTGATGCCGGTTAACCCGACGGTTATGTTGACCTACGGCGAAGGCTATTACACCTTCGGCGATATGTTCAAGACGGGCATTGTTCCCGCAATCGCGCTGGTTGTGCTTATGGCAGCGTGGATGCCCTTCATCGTGGGAGTTTTGGGAATCTAGTTGATTACCAGCCAAAAGGTCGGCTCGCGGCTGTGCGGGCCGACCGGCTTGCTGGTGGGCCTGTCAGGTCGAAATGCGCGCGAGCGCCGGAACCATTCAACGGCGTTTTGGAGCCGGGCGGTTCCTGGGCGCATTTCGTTCTGACAGACCTTAGGGTCTTTAGATTTGATATCGAAGGGAGACCAGAATGGATTTTGCAAGAACAGAAGAGCAAGAACTGCTTTTGGAGAGCCTGCAGACCGTCATGGAACGCGGCAATTTCGAGTCCTACTTCAGGGAGTGCGATGAGAACCATCAGTTCCCCGATCAGGCTGTCGAGGCGCTTGTCGAAGCAGGTTTCGCCTCTTTGGGCATCCCCGAGGAATTGGGCGGCACGCCGACCGATATCCTTACGCAGATCATGGTTGCCGAAGAAGCGCATGCTCTTGGCTATCCTTCCCTGTGCTGGATTAATTTCTCGACCGAAGTAGACGACATCCTTTCCTTTGGCAACAAAGAGCAGCAGGAAAAAGTCATTTCGTACGCACTGCAGGGCAAAAAGCCGTTCACGCTGGGCTTTACCGAGCCCCAGGCTGGCTCCGACAGCGCCGCAATGTCCACCACCGCCACCAAGCGCGATGGCAAGGTCTACATCAACGGCAACAAGACCTTCAACACCAGCGCCGACCGCGCTCCGTACATGCTGTGCGTGTGCCGAAGCGGCATCAACGAGAACCCCTACAATGACTTCAGCATGTACCTGTTCCCCATGGATGCGCCTGGTGTGACCATTGAGAAGCTGAGCAAAGTGGGCAACAACATGTGCGGCACGTACGAAGTGCACCTGGACAACGTGGAATGCGAAGAGTCCGACCTGGTAGGCGTAGAGTGCAAGGGATTCTATCAGCTCATGAAGAACTTCGAGGTCGAGCGCCTGACCATTTGCGCTGCTAATGTGGGCATGGCTCGCTGCGCCTACGACGAAGCGCTGCGCTACGCTGCCCAGCGCGAGCAGTTCGGCAAGCCCATTGGCACGTTCCAGCTTATCCAGGAAAAGCTTGTTGACATGCGCATCAAGATTGAGAACATGCAGAACCTGCTGTACAAGACCGCTTGGAAGAAGATGCAGGGCGAATCCATCATGATCGATTCTTCCCTGGTCAAGCGCTACACCGGCAAGGCTGCGTTCGAGGTTATCGACGACGCCATGCAGATCATGGGCGGCATTGGCTACACCGACGACTGCCGTATTTCTCGCCTGTGGCGTGACCAGCGTGTTTACCGCATTATGGCAGGCACCGAAGAGATCATGGTACACACCGCCGGTCGCGCAATCATCAAAGAAGCGCAAGGCCGCTAGTCCGCGCCACGTAGGAAAGGTAGGAGATACCTGTGAAAACGGTAGCTTGTTATAAAGTGGTCCCCGATGTGCAGGACCTGGATGCGTTCGGATCGCTCGATTTCGATCGCGCGACTTCGGTGCTGGGCGATTATGACCTGGTTGCAATTGAGCAGGCAGTTCAACTTGCCGAAGCAACCGGCGATGAGGCCGTTTTGCTTACGGTGGGCGGTTCTCGCTTGAACGACACGAAGCTGGTGAAGGGCGCGTTGTCTCGCGGCGCTGCAAAGTTGTATCGCGTGGTAGACGACGCCTTTGCGAATGCTGATTCGTTCCAGAACGCTTCCGCTCTGACTGCTGCCCTGAAGAACATCGAGTTTGACGTTGCGGTGTTTGGCGAGGGTTCTTCCAGCCAGTATTCCCAGCAAGTGGGCATTCTTACGGCGCGTTTGATGGGCCTTCCCGTGGTCAACGCGGTGAAGTCCGTAAGCGTTGACGGTAACGCGCTTGTTTGCGAGCGCGACCTGGAAGAAGGAACCGAAACCGTAAAAGTTCCCACGCCGTGCGCCATTTGCATGACGTCCGAAGCCATGCTTCCGCGCATTCCCGCGTTGAAAGACATTCTGGCTGCAGGTAAAAAGCCTGTTGACACACTTGATGCTGGCGCTGTGGGCGGTGTTGCTGAAAGCCCGGTCGAAGTGGTTGAGCAGAGCCTGCCGCCTAAGGCCGATCGCAAGTGCGTAGTGTATGACTTTGCCGATGGCGATGCGGTTGAAAAGCTGGCCGCAGACATCAAGGCTTCCCTTTAGGTTGGTGGTATTTAATGACTCTGGAAAAAATCTTGGTGGTAGGCCAAACGCAGGAATCCGCTTCTGCTCTTGCTGATTTCGCTGCTCCGCTTGCTGCAAATGTTGAAGTTGTCATTTTGGGCGATGCACGCGCCGAGGATTGCGCCGATGCCGTATCTGCGCTGGTGAAGGAGCTTGTTCCTGCTGCCGTGCTGTTCGCTTCAACGAAACGTATGCGCTACGTGGCCGCTATTGTTGCCGCCGACGCTCAGACGCGCGTAATCAACGACGTAACGGAGCTTTCCGTGGAAGATGCAGGCGCTTTGGCATCCAAGCGCATCTCTTTCGGCGGCAAAGTGGACGTGCGCGAGCGCGTGGCTTCGGGCGTTGCCGTTGTAACTGTTTCCGCCGCGGCTCTTTCCTCAGTTCGCACCGATAAAGTGTGGGAAGCAACGCAGACCGCTGCGCCGGCTGCTGGCGCGATTGAAGTTGTTTCCACCAGCGTGCGTGAAACAGAAGCGGTTGATCTGTGCGCGGCAAAGCACGTGGTCAGCATTGGTCGCGGCCTTGCCGCAAAGGAAGACTTGGCGCTTATCAACGACCTTGCTTCTGCTCTGGAAGCCGAAGTTGGCTGCACGCGTCCGATTGCGGAAGGTCAGGCTTGGCTTGCGCGCGAGCGCTACATTGGCGTGTCCGGCGTAATGCTTTCTCCCGATTTGTTCGTGGCTGTTGGTCTGTCTGGCCAGATTCAGCACATGGTTGGCGCTGTGGGCGCAAAGA
Source organism: uncultured Eggerthellaceae bacterium (assembly GCA_934630905.1). GTDB lineage: Bacteria > Actinomycetota > Coriobacteriia > Coriobacteriales > Eggerthellaceae > CAKUOV01. Next base: position 8,148 of record CAKTXN010000038.1, on the reverse strand, counting down.
CCGTCATTGCCATCAACAAAGACAAGTCCGCTCCCGTTTTCAAGCAGTGCGATTACGGCATCATCGGCGATCTGTACGATGTTGTGCCGCAGCTCACGGCTGCCTTGAAGGCGTAAAGGAACGTTACGTGCACCTGCGAACCTGCGTTGGGGTGCCGTATTGCACAACCGTGCGGGTTCGCAGCGATTGATTTTCGCAAACTATCGCAAACTACCAAGAAAGAGGATTTGCAATGGACGCTCAAACACTTGAAACCATCAAGAACAACGTGAATAACGGCCCCACCCCGTACATCAATCAGGCTGGTTTGATTCCCGAAATTGTGGAGCCGTACCACGTTAAGCTGGTTCTTCCCGTTGAGAACGGCCACAAGAATCACGTGGGCATTGCGTATGCGGGCAGCGAATTCGTGCTGGCAGAAATTGCAGGCGGCACGCTGTTCATGACCACGTATGGCACCGATGAGTTCGTGCCCATTTTGAAGAGCGTAGAGTGCAAGTACCTGAAGCCGGGCACAAAAGACCTGGTCGCAGACTTGACGCTTACCGAAGAAGAAGCCGAAGAGAAGATTGCCTTGGCACGCGAGCGTGGCCGCGGCGACTACTTCCTGGATGTTCCTCTGTTCGATGTTGACGGGGAGCAAGTGGCTTTGATGTCGTTCAACTACTACGCACTGCCGGCAAGGCACTAAGTAGCTAGCAAACGAAGGGGGAGTTTCATGAAACAGTACGATGCAATTGTAATTGGTGCAGGCATTGGCGGTTTGGGAGCCGCTCTGCTGTTGTCCCATGCGGGCAAGAAAGTTGCTCTGTACGAGGGAAGGCCGGCATTCGGCGGCCGCATTGGCTCGTCTCAGCGCGGCGATTTTGTGGTTGACTTTGGCGTGCATCTGATTTCGCGCGGCGGCAAGGGCCCGCTCATTGGCCTGCTGGAGCGCTGCGGCGTTGATCACGGCATTCAGTTCACCAAGGTTCGTCCTGTTCAGACATGCGGTGGCGAGATCTTCAAGTTCCCGCGCGACCTGCAGGGACGCGTTCCCGATGAGGACTTCGATGCGGTTATCAAGATGGTTACCGACGTGAAGGACATGTCCGACGAAGAGACGCATCGCTATGACCGCATGACGCTCGAGGAATTCCTGAACGAATACACCACGGATCCGTTTGCGCATGCTTGCGTGAGCCAGGTTGGCTTCATTTACTGCTGCGTTCCCGAGTATCGCCTGTCTGCGGGCGAATTCGCACGCTGCCTGAAGTGGGAGGCCGAGGCCCGTGCTTCCGGATACCCCGACGGCGGCTGCATTGCCATTCTTGACGCGTACGTGAACGCTTTGAAGGAAAACGGCGTTGACCTGCATGTTGCTACGCCGGTTGACTCCATTATCGTTGAAGACGGCCGCGCCGTGGGCGTTATGGTTGATGGCGAAGAAGTGCGCGCCGACATGATTGTCTCCAACGCGGGCATCAAAGAAACCGTGCATGACCTGGTAGGCGCCGATAAGTTCGACGCAGACTACGTGAAGTACGTTGACGACCTGAAGATTTCCTTCGTGTCCATCATTGCGCGCTTCGGCCTGGATACCGTGATTAGCCCCGATATCAAGATGCTTTCCGGCTTCTCTCCCGTTCCGGTGAAGGAGTACAATGAGCGCTTGCTGGCTGGCGAAGTGCCCGAAGAGCTGAACCTCTTCATTGTGGTTCCTTCGAGCTTTGACCCGTCGGTTGCCCCCGAAGGCAAGCAGCTGGTAGTTATGACCACGGCCGTTCCTGCGGGCATCAAAGACGAGTACTGCCCGGCCATTCTGGATTCGCTGATTGCTGCAGCCGAGAAGCATTTCCCCGGCTTGCAGGAGCATGCGCTGTTCGTTGATCGCGTGTACCCTGCCGACGCTGCTCGTCTGATGGGCGAAGACGGCGCAGGCATTGGCATTGGTCAAGATGCTGGTCAGGCGGGTATTGACCGTCCGTCGATCAAGACCCCTATTGAGGGGCTGTACATTGTGGGCGCCGAGGCTGGCGGCGAAGGTGTTGGCACGGAACTGGCTGCCAACAGCGCAATTGAATTCTTTGATACCTATGTTGCTGCTGAATAACGCGGAGAAGGGGAGAATACTATGAAATACGAAGACGTTCCTTCATTTGGTAGCCTTCATGGCGTGAAGGTTGTTGTTTCGGCTGTGTCCACGGCGGGCCCCTTTGCGGGTGAGCTGTTTGCGGAAAACGGCGCGGATGTGATTTGGCTGGAGTCCCCGAAGGGCATTGACCCGTATCGCTGGACCCAGGATGGTTGGGGCGTGCAAAACGAGCGCCGCAACATGCGTAACTTGATGCTGGATGTTGTGTCCCCCGAAGGTCACGAGGCATTCCTGAAGCTCATGGAATCCACGGATATCTTCATTGAGGCATCGCGCGGCGGCCAGTGGGAAAAGTGGGGCTATTCCGACGAAGTACTGTGGGAGCACAATCCCAAGCTGGTCATTGGCCATATGTCCGGTTACGGCATGACGGGCGACCCCGATTACGTGAGCCTGCCCGGCTATGACTTCACGGTCAACGCATTCTCTGGCTTGATGTACCTGAATGGCTACAAAGATGGTCTGCCGTACATGATCCAGAAGTTCGTTACGGATTACTATGCGGGCCTGTTTGCTTACGGCTCTGCTTTGGCGGCATACGTGGGCGCTCAGAAGACGGGTCGCGGCGATAGCTTTGACCTGGCGCAATACGAAGCAGCAGTTCGTTGCCAGGCGGGTTTGTACAGCAAGTGGTTCGACAAGGGCATTCAGGAAGAGCGTGGCGCCGGTGCTCCGCGCGACTCCATTTCCGCTGGTGCTGGCTACTACGAGTGTGCCGATGGCGAAGGCGTTTACCTGTTCACCGCTGGCCAGTCCACCATCAAGCGCGCTGTTGAGTTCTTCGGTCTTGAATACGGCTCCGAGCTGTTCCCCGAGGGCATTCCTTCCGTTGCGCTGAATTCTCCGGGTGCTCCCGTGTTCGATGCTGCTATCGAAGATTACTGCTCGAAGCACACTGCGGCTGAGTTTGCCCAGGCCATGAACGAGATTAACGTTCCGTGCTCCGTGGTTATGAACTACGAGATGATGGAGAATCACCCGCATTATTTGGCGCGTAACACGTGGATTGAGTGGGAAACCGTGGATGGTCGCACTGTGAAGGGCGTTACCTCGGTTCCGCGCTTTAAGAACCGTCCTTCGCAGATTTGGCGTGGTTGCCCGTCGCAAGGCATGGACAACGAGGACGTTCTGAGCGAAGTCGGCTTCAGCGAAGACGAGATTATGAAGCTGTACGAGGCAAAGGTGCTGCGTAAGAGCGACTACATCGGAGGACTGTAAGGTCCAATGACGCGTATCGACGAAATATTGCTGAAGGGGGCTCAACTGAGCCCCCGCGGCACCGCCCTTATTTGCAAGGGCGGTGCTTTCACGTATGAGCAGCTTGATGCACGGGTTTCGCAGCTTGCGGGCGTTTTGTGCGCACGCGGCGTGAAAAAAGGCGATATCGTAGCTATGACCTCGAAAAATGCGTCGATATTCATTGAGTTGACTATGGCGTGTTCACGTATCGGCGCGGTATGCGCGGCGTTTTCCACTCGGTTTTCATGTGCGGTGCTGTCTACGCTGATTGCGCAGGCCGCGCCGCGATTGCTTTTCGTCCCCGAAGACAAGTTGGCGGATGCGCGGGCTGCTGTGCAAGGATCCCAGGTGGAAACGGAGTGCCTACCCAGCGAAGGCGCTGCTTACGAAGCGCTGCTGGCAAGCGCGCCTGATCCGTGCATTGCAGAGGTGGATGAAACGGACCCCGCAATGCTGCTGTATACCAGCGGAACAACGGGAACGCCGAAAGGCGTGGTGCTTTCGCACGGTGCATTGCTGGCACGCATTGAGATCGATCGTCAGACCATGCATATCAACGAACATACGAGAATGCTGTTCGTGCTTCCTTTCTTCCATGTGACCTGCGTGTCAGTGTTTGTGGTGCTTGCAAGTGGTGGTGCGATTGCTATTGCTTCGGGCGCGAAAGACTATATGATCGTGTCCGAAATACAAAAGACCCAAGCCACGCATGTGGGGCTTTTGCCGTATCACTTGCGCCAGCTTGTGGGCTACCTAGAGCGAACGAAGGAACAGCTTTCGTCGCTTGAGCTGGTAGCTTATGGCGGCGAGCCCATGGATGCTGATACGCTGCATAAGTGTCGTAAGCTGATTCCCTGCATGTTCTGGCAAGGATACGGCATGACTGAAACTGCTTCTTCCATTGCGGTGGTGTCTCCCGAAGATCATGCAACGGATTTTTGCGGCACCACGGTGGGACGCGCTGTTCCCTTGGCGGAAATTTGCATTTGCGCAGATGATGGTGAGATCTTGCCTGCGGGTGAAATAGGCGAGGTATGGGTGAAGACGCCCACCATTATGAATGGCTATTTCAATAATCCTGAGCAAACCGCAAAAGTCATGCGCAATGGCTGGTATTTGACGGGCGACATTGGTTGGCTATCCGTTGATGGTTACTTGACGTTGATCGATCGCAAAAACGAAATGTTCATCAGCGGCGGCGAAAACGTATACCCCTCGGAAATTGCTGCGTGTATTCGTAAATTCACGGGCGTGGCCGATGTTGTTGTTGAGCGTGTGAGCGATGAGCGTTGGGGCGAATCGGCCGTTGCGTTCGTTGAGCCGGATGCGGGCGTCAAGCTGGACTCCCAGGAGATTTCCGACTGGTGCGCCACGGCGTTGGGCCATTACAAGCGCCCGAAGAAAGTAGTTATCGTTGATTCGCTCCAACGAAAAGAAACGGGAAAGGTACCGCGAGAATACCTTTTAAGTCTGTTAGAGAAGTAGAGGAAGGTGATTGTTATGGCTGATTTTGACGCGATTGTAATTGGCGCCGGTTGCGCTGGCAGCGTTGCTGCGGTAGAGCTTGCACGCGCGGGCAAGTCGGTTTTGCTGGTTGAACGTGGCGAAAACGGCGGTTCTAAAAATATGACGGGCGGACGCATTTATACGCACTCCTTGAAGAAAGTGTTTCCGAATTTCGAGGAAGAGGCGCCGCTTGAGCGCAAAGTGACCCATGAGCTTATTTCGTTTTTGACCGATGATGCTGCAACGACTATGGAGTACGCAACACCCAAGCTTGCCGATGATTCTGTTGCAAGCTATACGGTTTTGCGTGCGGAGTTCGATGCCTGGTTGGCGGGAAAGGCCGAAGAAGAAGGAGCAGAGTGCGTGTTCGGCATGACCGTTGACGACTTGCTGTGGGATGGCGACCGCGTGATGGGCATTTCTGTTGGCGGCGACGAAATTACGGCTGAAGTGACGATTATCGCCGATGGCGCAAACTCCCTGCTTACGGAAAAAGCGCATTTGGCAACAACGCCGAAGCCGCACCAGATGGCGGTTGGCGCGAAAGAGGTTATCTCCCTTCCTGAACAGGTCATTTCCGATCGGTTCAGGTGTGCTGCAGGCGAAGGTGCTGCATGGCTGTTCGTGGGCGCTCCCACAAAGGGGCACGCGGGCGGCGGTTTCCTTTACGCGAATAAGGACTCGATTTCCCTTGGCATGGTGGCAACGCTTTCCGATTTGCAAACATCAGACGTGCCGTTCTCTGAGTTCATGAACGACTTCAAGGCAAATCCCCTGATCGCACCGTTGATTGAGGGTGGCAAGACGGTTGAGTATTCTGCCCATTTGGTGCCCGAAGGCGGTCTGAGCATGGTGCCTGAACTGGTGGGTAACGGCTGCTTGGTTGCGGGCGACGCGGGCATGCTTTGCGTTAACCTGGGGTATCAGGTGCGCGGCATGGACTACGCAATTGCTTCTGGTTCTGCGGCAGGTCGCGCGGCTGCGGCGGCGATTGATGCAGGCGATACATCGGCGGCAGGCCTTGCGGGCTACAAAACCGAACTTGAGAATAGCTTTGTGCTCAAAGACCTGCGTTCGTACCAGAAAGTTCCGACATTCATGGAACAAACGAAGCGTATGTACTCCGAGTATCCGTCCATGGTATGCGAAATGATGCATGCCCTGTTCGCCGTTGATGGCGAGCCGGTTGAACCGCTGAAGAAGAAGATGATGCGTCCGGTGAAGAGCAGGGGCTTGTTCTCGGTGCTTAAAGAAATGAAGAAGGGAGTTGATGCGCTATGACGATTTCCCTGATGACCATTGATGAGCGCCTTGCCGTTGATAAATTCGCGGTTGACGAAGACAACGCCCATATCGAGCTTGTCGAGAATCCTGATCGCGATCAGTTCGATAAGCTGGTGAAATGCTGTCCGGCGGGCCTGTATCGCTATGAAGAAGACGGATCGACTTCGTTCGATTATGCGGGCTGCCTTGAGTGCGGAACGTGTCGCATCTTGTGCGGCAACACCATTGTGAGCAAGTGGGAAAACCCTGCGTTTGGAAACGGTGTTTCTTACCGATTCGGGTAGTGCTTGTTAGCGCGTTCACGCGAACTTGAACGATGCAACGGGGCGATGGATGTGAAATCCGTCGCCCCTTCTTTATGCGCCGCATGGGTTTTCCCTTCACGCAGAACCGTGCACAGCGTAGCAAGCAATCATTGTACCTTCAAACTACGCGAAACTCATAAGTAACTAGCTGCAGCCCACTCGGTCACCCGGCGACGGCGACAATAGCTCCAGGAAAGAAGACCGCGTCGATTCAGCGACAAGTTTTAAAGGCTACTCCGTTTTACTCCGTTCCACTCCGTTATTTTGGAAGGGAGTGGAACAGCCTGGTTGCGAGGCTTCAACAAAACCGAACATTTACTCCGTTTTTACTCCATTCTACTCCGTTATTTTGGAAGGGAGTAGAACTGAGAAGGATCGTTTGGGGAAGTGCCGTACCATTCGAGAATACCCAGTTTGGCAAGCTTCTTGAGCGTTTTCGAGCACAGCGTCGGACCCTTCCCGATGATGGAAACCAGATCTTTGGTCTGAATCTTTCCGTGCGCGTAAACATATTGAAGCGCTGCGATTTCATATTTGTTGAGAGTTTCGTACGCTTTTTGGCCAACGAGGGATTCAACTCTATCTTGTCGTCTCAGGACGCGTGACGTAATGCTGTTTTCGAGCGTCAGCAGGACAGATGCTTCATTTGGCTCGCTGAATAAGGGCTCGTTCAGGAAGAAGCTCTGCATTTCATCGTAAATACGCTGCACGCCCTCATTCAGCTCTCGAACCCATCCCATTTCGGCAAGCGTGCGGGCAATGCTCGGGTTCCTGGAGTATCTTGTATGACGCATGTTGTCCAGGGTGACGATGTTGGGCAATGCTCCAGGGCTAAGTATCTCCATTCTGTCATCGAAAATTGACACCCTGATATAATCACCTGAAATCGCGTAGTTTCTATGGGTAACTGCATTGACGACCCCTTCAAACCAGGCGAACTCTGGATATTCTGGGACGCTTTTGAACGTTCCATCATCACCAAGAAACTGGAATTCCCTAAGAAGGGCAGATATCGCATCTTTTGCGCCATCTATAACTTGAGGGATAGGGCCATCGAAAGTCTTGTCTTTGACGATATTCATTCTGCGTCCCGCTTCGCGGGAGTCGCCTTCATATTTGAGAATCCTGAGCCTTGCGCACGGAAAGAACCTTGAGGGATTCTTTGCAAACAAAAGAACGCCGGCGTTAGTTAGGCGCCCATTGACAAGAAATCCTCTACTCCTAAGCACCTGATCGTCGGGCGAGTCCGTGCCGAGCGATTCCTTGTATCTAGCAAGCACAATCGTATCCACGTCGTCGATCGATGATCTGTCGCATATTTCATCTTCAAAGCATCTCTGGTTCTTGTCATATTCGAGAGCACGAACCTGCTCCCTATCGAGCTTGACGCTTCTATCGCCTTGGCGAAGGAAAACTTCGTTGTCTCTTTTGCGAGCTATGACCCTGTCTGTAGAGGGATCAACGTCAATAACAAGGATTAGATCGTCTTCGTCCCTCGAGTTAATGCAAGAAACTTCCTGACATCTTGCTCGTGGCGAGGGAGAGCATGAAGTAATTGCGGCTTGCTTGAAGTCCTCGATATCGTGGGCTCCAGAGCGTTTGAAGCCTGTGATTTCACCATTATCTTCGATTCCAATGACCAGCTTTCCGCCTGCTGCATTTGCGAACGCTGCTATATGA
>CAKTXN010000037.1 GCA_934630905.1 uncultured Eggerthellaceae bacterium | reverse complement strand
CATGGTTCAATCGTAATCCGATCCCGACGGTATGGGAACCAACGGATCAAATCAGCTGGTTTCTACTGTAATGGGGCACTTAGTAGCGTCCATCTATCTCTAATACAGGGTACAATGCTGTGGGGTGAATCTAAAGATGAAAAAGGGGAGACGCCATGCAACTTGACGATATCGAAGTGATTTTGACCGTGGCCGAAACGCGCAGCCTTTCGCAGGCGGCTGAGCGTCTGTATATGTCGCGCCCAGGGCTTTCGCAGCGCTTGACTAATGTTGAGCAGCGATATGGAACGCAATTGTTCAATCGTACGTCATCGGGTGTTTCTCCCACTACGACAGGCGCTATTGTTATAAAGTTTGCGAAGAAGATCCAAAAATTTGAAAACGCTATGGCGGCGGAGCTTGCTGCGGTGGACGAGCATTTTGATTCGACTATCGAAGTTGGCATGAGCTTGAACGACGGCGTTGAGCTTTTGCCCCGTTTGGTGAAGAAGTTCCACGATATTCACCCTGAAGCGATGGTTCATTTGGACGCGGGCTATGAGCCCGAGCTTATTTCGAAACTGAAAAGCGGAAAGCTCGATTTTGCCCTATTGGAAAACCAGCCCATTGAGGACGAAATATCGCGTGAAACCTTGGGGTACAAAAAGCTTTGCTTTGTTGCACCCATGAAAGCGCCTTATGATTGCACGCCGCAGCCTGTGCCCATAAGCAAGCTTTTGCAGTGGCCCATGATCATCTACGAATGGAACTCGGGCCGCCACATGGTGGGCAACAGGCATTTCCGTGAGCGTTACGGCATTTCGCTGACCGATCACAACATGGTTGCGCGCTTCGATACGCATGAGGCAATGATCAATGGTGTGCGCGCAGGTCTTGGCTGGGGGACGGTTCCCGAATGCATTATGGAGCGCTACAAGCACGATGCCGGGCTGTTGTGGTTCGAGGTCGATACCGACCCTATGCTGTATCCCGTTGATATCTCGTGGCATACCGACCATGTGATTTCTCCCTTGGCGTTAGAGTTCAAAGATTTCATACGGGAAAACCTTCCCGTGGGCTACTTCCGCTGATAAAAAGCGAATTTCCTGATTGCTCGTTATCCTGCGACGCAATGCATCATTCCATTTTTGCTGCATTCCTTCGGGGGTGCAGCTTTTTCTTGCAGATAGGGGCGGTGTTCTGTTCAGGTAGAAAAACTTATCAGCTGCATAAGCTAATTCTGACAGCCATTTCTATGAAGACTCTTCTCCGGCGCTCTTAATGCGACTATTGTTTTATCCAGCAAGAACGAGCGCCGCAACCCCCCCCTTCTGCGGAATGTCTCGGTTCGCTTCGCTCGGGCGGAAATGTGCAGCCCGTCCGCGCGAAGCGAGCACTCTTCGAACACCTACATATTCTTCCTTCTAGGATGCGCCGCTTCCCCTCCTCCCCCTCTCTTCGCGGCGCATCCTCTTTTTGTTCCCGCTTGCAATTTTTTGTCTTTCGAAGCGGCTCTCTCAAGACAGGCTAGAGCAGCCACTTTCGGCAAACGGCTGTATATCGTATACAGACGGCATCAGATTGGCGGCAAACAGCACCTGCACTGGAGATGCCGCAATTTTTACCAAATCCCACATTTGCTGTAAAGCAACCTTTACTGCCGCTGCAAAGTTAACTTTCCATGTAAAAAATCGTTTCAGCCGCGGAAGCCAATCACTGCGCCCAAACGGCCTTGAACCGTTTTCACGTCGGGTCCTGCGGCGTACCTTGTATGCGACAAACCACGGTGCCTCTCTAGGGACGAGGATCATCGCCGTGGATGGCAAACTAAATCTTGGCAACGTGCGAACTTGCGCATTCGCACCGCGCCAGGCAATCGGAGAGAGAGGTGAACTGATGGACAAGCAGGAGCTGATTGAAGAAAGCCGCAAGCGTCACGATAGCGATCGCATCTTCTACACGTCGTGCCCCGCAAATGGTTGCTGGGACTCCGCGTGCGTTTTGCGTTGCCACGTGAAAGACGGCAAAATCATTGCAATCGAGCCCGACGATTCCGTCAACAAGAACAGCAGCCGCGAGGATTGCGGCTGGGAGAACATCTGGAAGGGTCAGGTGCAGGCACGCCCGTGCGCCATGGGCCACTCCTGGAAAAAAGAGCTCTATGCCGAGACGCGCCTTCTTCATCCCATGAAGCGCGTGGGCGAAAAAGGTGCCGGCAAAGGCTATTTCGTTCAGATTAGCTGGGAAGAGGCGCTGGACACCATCGCCGACAAGATGAAGGAGATCAAGGAAAAGTACGGCCCCTACGGCATCTTCCATTCCCAGTACCCGAGCTTTGAGAAGAACGGTTTCCCGCTGGCTCCGTGGTGGAACGCCGGCTTCGGCGCATGGGGCGAGCATTCCTGCTCCGGCCATGCGGCGGGCGAGATGTTCCACATTGGCGTGAACATGCCCATGTGCGCCAAGGGCATCGACGATAACCTGCCCGGTTTCGAGGCATCCGACCTGTTCAACTCCAAGTTGCTGGTCATGTGGGGCATGGATCCCGTTGTTGCTTGGTATGGTCAGACCTCCTATTACATGCAGCTTGCTCATGAATACGGCTGCAAGACAATTGTCATCGATCCGCGTTACACGCAATCTGCCGAGCTTTTGGCTGACCAGTGGATTCCCATTCGTCCCGGTACCGACCTTGCCATGATGTTGGCCGTGGCCCAGGTGCTCTATGAAGAGGACCTGTACGACCACGAATTCGTTGACCAGTGGGTCGAAAAGGACGGTTTCGAGCAGTGGCGCGCCTACTGCATGGGCGAGGGCGACGACGGCATTAAGAAGACGCCTGAGTGGGCCGCTCCTATCTGCGCTGTTCCCGCCGAGACCATCCGCGAGTTCGCTCGCCTGTACGGCACCACCAAGCCTGTTCATCTGCAGTATTTCTACTCTTGCGCCAAGCGTCACTTGGGTGACTACTCCGCCGCGGCTGCAATGCTTTTGCAGGCTATGACCGGCAACATCGCTATCGCCGGCGGCTGCCAGACCGGTGCCTGCCTGCCCACTCCGGGCCGCATCATGACCCCGCATGCTGATTGGCAGCGCAATCCGGGCGATTACAAGGTGCCCGTGCTCTTCAACAACAACTGCCTGACCGAGATCCTTGCCACGCAGAAGGACTTCTGGGACGGCAAGATTTCTGAAGACACGTTCCGCCATCAGATCGGCTCGCCCGATGATGAGGCGCCGCTGCCCAACGTCCAGATGATCATCTTCGAGAACAACTATGCCAACAACCACTCTAACGTGAACAAGCGTTTCGGCGGCATGGCCTCCACCGAGTTCAACTGGGGCTTCCAGTGGCACATCAACCAGCCCACCGCCGAGCTGTGCGACATCATTTTGCCTGCTCCCGTATGGCAGTTCGAGGGCATGGACGAGTACATGTACGGCCACCAGCGCTTCGTCTCTGGCCCCAACGGCATGCGCAACTACTTCACGTTCTGCGGCCGCGGCGCCGATTTCCCGGGCGAGGTTCGCTCCAAGGAATGGGTGTGGACCGAAATCGCAAAGCGTCTGGGCGTGGCCGAGCAGTACAACCCGCGCATGCTCGACGTTGACGCCGAGCATTGGGTGGACGCTCAAGAGGCCGTCTACAAAGAGGCTATTGAGCAGTGGGCCGCCAATGAGCGCTACATGCAGTACCTGGGCTTCACTGAGCCGGTGACTTACGAGTATATGTGCGAGCATCCCGTGGTGCGCATCGATACCGTTGCCCCCTACCATGCCTTCAAGAAGCAGATGGACGCGGGCGTGAGCCCCTTCCACACCCCCTCGGGCAAGGTAGAGTTCGTTTCCAACTTTGTGAAGAACAACGACATGACCAAGACTCGTTGGCGTGGACAGTTCGATCCCATGCCCGTGTGGCATCCCAGCTACCTGGAAAGCGACATCGGCCATGCGTCCAACGACGGCTTCTACAACCCGAAGGTGGACAAGTACCCGCTGTCTTTGGTTTCTCCCGTCTCCGTCTACCGCCAGCACTCCAGCAACGACAACAACCCGTTCATGCGCGAGGACTGCTACCGCCACGGCGTGTGGATTTCCGCCGTTGACGCTCAGGCGCGCGGCATCAAGGACGGCGACCTGTGCCGCGTGTACAGCGATCGCGGCGAAGCGATGATGGCGGCTTACGTGACCAGCCGTATGATGCCCGGCACCGCGGCCATCCATCACGGCGCATGGTTCCAAACCAACGGCGAGCAGGCCGAGATGAACCAGTTCGGCCAGGACATGCGTGGCACGCCCAACATTCTGCTCGATGACGCGCACCTGCCGCACATCTTGGGTGCTTTGATTATTGCCGGCCTGGTCAACGTTGAGAAAGTCGCTGATGGCGATGTCGAAGGCTTCGGTTCCGAGGCTCAGCGTGGCGGCATGCGTGGCGCGCGCGTTGCCCTGAAGGTTCGCCAGGCTCTGGGCGAGAAGGAGATGTAAGTCATGACGCAGTATGGTTTTTTCTTTGACATGAATCGCTGCTACGCCTGCCAGGCGTGCAGCATTGCCTGCAAGGACTGGAATGGCATTGAGCCCGGCGCAGAGAAGTGGATGACCGTCTACGAATGGGAAGAGGGAACGTTTCCTCTGACCCGCCTGCACGCCTTGGCGTTCTCCTGCGGCCATTGCGAGAATCCCTCCTGCATGGCAGCTTGCGAAAACGGCGCCATCTACAAGGACGAGGAGTTCGGCGCTGTATTGGTTGACCAGGACAAATGCACGGGTTGCCGCAAATGCTACGATGCGTGCCCCTATGGCTCTCCCAAGTTCGCAAGCGACGAGCTGGGCACCAAGATGAGCAAATGCACCATGTGCGTTGACCGCCTGTCTGATGGCCTGGCTCCTGTTTGCACGCTGAGCTGCCCGCTGCGCGCCATGGACTTCGGTCCGCTGGACGAGCTTATTGCCAAGTACGGCGACGTTCGCTACTGCCTGGGCATGCCTGATCCGTCGGTCACCAAGCCGGCGACTCTGATCTGGAATCCGCGCGAGAAGACACCGCTTCTTCCGTACGACGTGGATGAGGCCATTGCCTTGAACCAACAGCGCGGCGACATGGGCACCATGTTCGAGAGCCCGAGTGATTTGACCTCGTTTGACCAGGGCACGATCTACCGCGACGAGCTGCGCATGAAGCACGAGTCGAATGCCGAGCTCATGCGCGCAACGCGCAACGACATGGCGTAATCGCGCTTGCCGTTTGCGAGTTTTGTTCTTGTTCTCAAGGGGAGCCTTCCCGCCGGTTGGCTCCCTGGGGATTCCCTTCCAAAGCATGCGAGACTCTGCACGTTTCGGAAGGGAGATAAAAATAGAGGATAAGGCATCTGCGCTCCGGGTATAATCGTGAACGCGATTTCTGGGGGTCCGGGTTGCCTTATCGGGTTTACCTTTGAAAGGGGAATTTGATGGAAGTTATAGGCGTTATCGGCATTGTTGTCGGTCTCGTTATTTTCGTCATTGCATCCATGAAGGGTTGGAATGTTCTGATCACCTCCCTTATCACGGCTGCAATCATCGCACTGACCAATGGCATGGATCTTGCATCCGCGATGGTCGGCGGCGACAAATCGTATGTTACGGGCATGGCCGGCTTCGTTCAGAAGAACTTGCTGGTGTTCATGGGTGGCGCTGTCATTGGCGAGTTCATGGATAAGTCCGGCGCTGCAAAGTCCATCGCGAACGCGATCATGGGCTCGCTGGGTAAGAAGGGCCCCTTCTTCATCCTTCTGGGCATCGCGCTGGTGGGCGCTATCCTGACCTACGCCGGCGTCTCCATGTTCGTTGCTATGTTTGCACTTATTCCGCTGGCGCGTCCGCTGTTCAAGGAATCCAACACGCCGTGGCATCTGTTCTGCGCTGCATGGTCGCTGGGTGCCTGCTCCTTTACCATGGCCATGATCCCGGGCGTTCCCGCTGTTGCATGGATTAATGCCGCCAACGGCTGCGGCGTTTCCATGACGGCTGCTCCCATTCTGGGCATCGTGGGCTCCATCATTGCGATTGTCGTTTCCTGCTGCTATATGAAGTTCGCCCTGAAGCGCTGCGAGGCCAAGGGTGAAGGCTACCTGCCCACCGGTGGCGAGGACAATGTCGAAGCCGCAGCTGAAGAGGACAAGAAGATTCCTTCTCTGGGTCTTTCCTTGCTGCCGCTTATCGCACTGATCGCGATTATCATCATCGGCTCCCAGCTCGGCGTGAAGAACGTTGTGTACATCGGCATGGTCGTATCTGTTGTGCTGTGCATCGCTTGCTTCTTCAAGTACCTGCCTTCCGTGCGCGACACGTTGGGTAAGGGCGCTGTGAATGCACTGGGTCCTGCGGTGTTCACCTCTGCCGCCGTTGGCGTTGGTACGGTTGCAGCTGCTTCCGTTGGCTTCACCGTTATCTACGGGGCAATCTTCAACATGCCTGGTGGCACGTATGTTTCCGCTGCTACGATGGCTGCTGCTCTGGGTGGCATTATGGGTTCCGGCTCGGGTGCTGTTGGCATTATCGCTGGCAACTTCTTGGATCCGTATCTGGCTACGGGCGTTGATCCCGCGGCACTGGCCAAGATTATCGCGACCTCCGCGACTATCGGCGGCGCGCTGCCGAACTCCGGCGCGATGTTTGGCATGATGGCCGCTATGGGCCTGAACCACGGCAACTCTTACAAGCACATTGCCGCTATCTCCATTGGCGCAGGCTTGTGCTCCTTGATTGTCATGATCGTCCTGGCGAATATCGGAATCGCCTAAATGCTCTAATGGAGCCCCGCGCGGCGGCGTGGGGCTCCTCTTTTCAACCCCACAATCATCTAATTCAAAAGCGTGCTTGTGCACGCATCTCCAAGCGCTTTGTGTCCAAAGCTCTGGGAGATGCGTATGCCAAAAGGGGAGGGTGTTTCTAAAATGGCCGAAATTGAAAACAAAGGCAAGGCCACTGAGCAGGTATCTTTGTTCGAGAAGGTTCCAGAAGACAAGAAGCTTGGTGCGGGTGGTATTGCGTCTATTCTTTCCGGCGTTGTTTCGAGTTTGACCAAGCTAATGGGCGGCGGCATTGTGGCTTTCTACGCTGGTTGCTATGCCGGTTTAGGTGCTGCGGCCATTATGTTCGTGCTGAGCTTCGTTTTGACCACCCTGATTGGTCGTATTTCCTTTCAAGAAGGTCTTCCCAGCAACGTGACTTCTCGTTTGTATGTGTTTGGAACCAAGGGCTCTGCGCTAAATTCCATTATTTGGATTTTCTTGTTCGTGGGCACGCTGGCCATTGGTACGGTTCAGCTGGGAAATGCCATCATTTATTTCTTTGGCATCGAGGGTGCCTTAGGCAAGAACATGCTGTACGTAGGCATCTCGGTGGTTTGGGTGCTCATGGCATTGTTTGGTATGAAAGTAATTGCCAAGTTGAACACCCTTTTCGTGGCGCTTCTTTTCGTGGCACTTGCTGTGGTGACTGTGCAGGTTGCTGCTGGTGGTCATCTGGTGGAGGCGCTGACCCATGGCGTTATGGTTCCTGATGTTACCCAGCTGGATGGCTTTGCATACGCGGTGAACTATTCCATTATGACTTCGGGCCTTATGGCTTTGTTCTCATCCGACTTTACGCGCTTCGTGCGAAAGGCCAGCGATGTAAACATGATTGCTTTGGTTGGCAGTTTCTTTGCGGTGCTGACGTATGTGTTTGGTGCGATTCTGGCTTACTACGGCTACGATGTGTCGTACCAGTACTTCTTGGCACAGGGGCTTGATCCTTCGTCCGCTTCGCGCGCAGCCATTACGAACCCCGGCATCACGTTCGTGCTGTCGCTGGGCATGGCGGGCATGATCATCATCTGCCTGTCGCAGCTGAAAGTGGAAACTTCCAACTCCATTAGTTCTTCGAATGCCATGTCTAATCTGTTCAACAGTCTGTTTGGTATTGAGCTGAAATGGCCTGTTGCTGTTGTTTTGACGAATGCCGTTGGTCTAATCTTTATTTTCGGCAACATTCTGGACAAGGTGAACTCCTTTATGTCGGTAGGCTCGATCTTGACCATGAGCTGGGGATTTTTGCTGATTACCGATTACTATATCGTGCGCGGGCGCATGCATATCGGTTCGAAGGGTATTGTTTCCCTAAAATACATTCCTGCGGTGAACTGGCGCGGCATTGTCACGATTGCGGTTTCTGCGATTGTGGGCTGCCTGGTGTACTTTAACGGTCTTGTAAGCGTTCCGGTTTTGGTGGTGGCTCCGTTGACTATGGGACTGCACATCTTGCTCAGCTTGCTGTTCAAAAAACAGGCACTGGCGAAAGATTCCGCTATGCGCAATGCCGAACTCGCCGATCCAGAGCTTGCTGCCGAAGCGCAGGTTCGTCAGGAACGCTGGGGAAGGTAGGCATCCCTTTCTCTTTCTGATTTTTGCTCTAATTGGGTTATTGCTGTTCAGAAGAAAGATCGGTATAAACTCTCAATTTCTTTCGATTTTTAGTCAGATGGCGCGCTCAGATCGGGTGCGCCATTTGCGTTTCTCCGGGTCGCGAGTTTTGGGACAAGGGAAGAAATCGGGATTTTCTCAAGGCGGCCACTTCTTTGACTAAAACCATCGATTTTTGAGGGTTTCTTGCTAATTTATTGGGTGCTTCACGTCATTTCAGGGTTACCTGGTGGTAATTCAACGACAAACGGTTTTTGCTGGAAAAAAGTTATATATTTCTAAGAATTATTCTTGACTAGAAATAATAAAAGAGTATTATACGTGTCAAGAGGAAAGACCCCCTCTTTCCTTCTTCTCTCTCCTCTTTACTTTATGTCTTGTCGAAAGCCGCCGTCTCGGGCGGCTTTCGACATTTCTGGGCTTTTTTGGATGGGAGTGCAGCTGCTCAGAAAGGCCGATGGTGGGCGGGAATGCAACAAGGGAAAAGTGTGAGGGGGGAGGCGGGGTTTGGTTATATTTTGCAACTTTTGTTTTCAGGGTTGGGGGTGCGGTGGAAATACTGGACCAAGGTAAAGTTATACAGATGATCTCATGTACAGCGCAGGATAACGGTAATTGGCGATAATGACGGCAGCATCGACGGATTCCATGACGGGAGGACCGCGAGCGCATCGTGTGGTCGATGTCGCGCAAAGGCTATTCTCCCGACAACTCGCGCATGGAGGGCTTCTTCGGCAGGATGAAGGTCAAGATGTTCTTCGGCGAGGATTGGCACGGTGTCACCGTGGAGGAGTTCGCAGACGAGATCGACCGCTACATCCGCTGGTACAACGAGAAGAGGGTGAAGCGGTCGCTCAGGGGAATGAGCCCGCCGCAATACAGACGCAGCCTGGGCTTTGTCGCATAATTGTCAGGTACGGAAAGACCGTACCACCCCCGCTTGTTGAAATATCGGGGTCAAATTCGGGCAAATCGACGATATTCGGTGGTCTGGCCGACCTCTGGTCGCTTGTTGCTGAGAGCGATTCAAGCCGACAGTTATCTGAACTGGGGTTTTGCGGGCACAACTTTTTAAGGAGCGAATATGGGCCTCTAAAAGAGGCAGATTTGAGATTCCGAACCACCGAATATCGTCGATTTGCCCGAATTCGGGGGTCGTTTTCCAACAGGGGGGCGGGAAACTATAAGAAAAGCTCCCCTGGTCGCAACGACAATCCGTTTGCTGGCTAATGCTCTGCCAATTTAAGAACGTTTCCGCGCTGTCTTTTCCGTAGCGTGCTACTATGAAAATGCTTACGGTAGTTCATCTTTTTGAAAGGAACGCTCATGGATAAAGTGCTGGAATTTTTGAAGAAGAACCCTACGTATTTCCTGGCGACGTGCGATGGCGATCAGCCTGAGTCGCGTCCGTTTGGAACCATCGCCAAGTTCGAAGACAAGCTTTACATTCAGACAGGTCGTTCGAAGAACGTGTTCAAGCAAATCGAGGCGAACCCCAAAATCAACATTTGCGGCTGGGATCCCGAGGCGGGTGCATGGTTGCGTATCGATGCTACGGCCGTGATCGATGACCGCGATGAAGCAAGTGAAGCCGTGCTGAGCGAGTATCCGAACCTGCGCGCCCTGTATGCGCCGGGTGACGGCAATTGCGTGGTGTTTTACCTGAAAGATGCCACGGCTCGCTTCTGCAGCTTTACGGCTCCCGAGGAAGTGCATACGTTCTGATCGGTGCGTCCACTGCGTACGCTGCTGCGCGTCTGCGCGGCGGCGTACGTGCCTGCAGCCGCCTTTGCGCCTGTGCCCGCCACGCCCGTCTTTGCTCCCGCTCCCGCGCCTGCAAGCATGTTCCTGCGCGCCTCCGCACGGGGAGCATAGCGAAGATACGTGCCTACAACAATCAGAGCGCACACGGCCGCCGCGGCTGTCAAAATCTCGTACGAAATCACGTATGAATGGCACAGGTCCATAAGGGGACCCGGCACCATGCTGAATAGAAAACCGCCCATAACATAGGCAATCTGCAAGTTCTTCACCGTTGACGTTAAGCGCTCGGGCGTGGAAAGCTCAATGGACCACAGCGAAATGCCCACCGAGCCCAAAGTAACACCGGAACCGAAAAGCACCGCCGCCAAGAACGGAAAAACGGGATTCAGGCTGCTTAGGCATGCAAACACAAGCCCCGCGAACATAAAGGCGAACAAGATGACGGTGCCGCGAATCGTCCCGATAAGGTCAAACAGAAAACCGCTGGCGAACTTTCCCACGGTTAGCGCCAAACCCATAAGTGCAATGATCGTTGCAGCGTTCAGCGTGCTGATGCCTTCCGACGTAAGCAAAATGGAGAAGTAGTTCGATGCGTCAATGGCAACGGCACCCAGAAGCGCGCATCCCACAATTAGAATGGCCATGGCCGGTTTAGGCAGTGGCTCTTTTCGCGGATTGTGCTCCGATGCCTTTGCTGCACCGGCGGCGCCTTCCTTGTGGTAGGGCGCAAGTCCCATTTCGGCGGGATCATCGCGCAGCAGTGCGAAAATCACGGCGCCCAACACAAGAGCAACCAGGGATTCAAACCTGAAACCCCAGCTCAACGAAATGTTCTCGATAATGCGAGCCACAATAGGAGAAAGCAAAAGCGATGACAGGCCGCTTCCCATGGTTGCAATGCCCACGGCGGTTCCCACGCCTGTGACAAACCAGCGGCGCGTGATAAGCGTGACCACCACCATGCCGCCCAGTCCGTAGCCAATGCCGGCAAAAAATGCGCCCGCGAAGTATTCCGTCATGGTGTTGGCCAGGGAAAACAGGAAAAATCCCACGCTCGTGAACACCGTTGCAAGCGCAGCTCCGCGGCGCGCGCCCAAGGCGTTCACGTAGCGATCAACGAAGAACATGCACGAGAACGAAACAAGCGTGCGTGCCGCTAAAACAAGCGAGCCGCCAGTGTTTCCCACGGCAGGCTCGGCAGCTAGATATGGTTGGAAAACGTTAAACGACGTACTCGGAAGCCCCACGTTCACGAAAAAGATCAAAAAACAGCAGAGGCATATAAGGCGTTCATAATGGTTTTTCATGATTCGATTAATTTCAAGCTCGCTTTTCGTCTCTCGGCGGTGTCCCGTGTTTGCGCAAGAGCGTGCAGCGTTTCGCATGAGTTGCGTTCAGATGTGCGGTGGCGTCGTCAAGTTAGTTTTTTCCCTACTGTAAACATTCTGCCACTCATTCTGCCGTAAACTTTGCAAGCGGGTAAAATACCGCGCAAACAAGCGTTATGACACAATTACGACACATTTTGGGCATAATTCGGGCATATTTCGCGGCGAAGTCGCGCAGTGTGGCGAAGGGTCCGGTGCTATGCGACGTGCCGCCTGGAACGAGGGGACGGAGGTTTGTTCCACGTGCTGGCGCGAAAGCGCGGGGAGCACAGCGAAGGGTCCGGTGCTGTGCGACGGGCTGGGGTGGAGCGCTTCGATGAGGCTCGGCATCGTGAGGCCATCCGGAGCGCGGCGTGAAGGGAAGGGTCCGACACATCGCGTAACGATGCGGGGTATCAGGCGCGACGCGCGCGACCCGGAGCGCGGCGGCAAGACCGCGGGCGTGTGGTCCGGAATGCACCGTCATCGCGAACGCCGCAAAAGCGAAACAAATGAAAGAGAAGGATGGCTGTGAACATCATTGACCAGGTGAAAGGCACCATAACTCAGCGAGATCTTGCTACGTCCGAAACGCCGGTGCTTCTTATGGTGTCGGGCGGGTCGGATTCGACTGCTCTTGCTTATATTGCCTACGAGCTGCGCAAACAGCAGGCAATTGGTCCTTTGGCCATGCTTCACGTGAACCATATGCTGCGTGGCGAAAACTCCGATGCCGATGCCGGATTCGTGGCGCATCTTGCACAGCTGCTCGAAATTCCCCTGTTCGCAGCGCAGGTTGATGTTGCGCGACTCGTTCAGGAAGAAGCTGGCAACACGGAAGCCATCGCGCGCCGTGAGCGCTACGCGCTTGCCTCCGATGCGCTGCAAAGCTTGTGCGACCATGTGGGTGTGCCTTTGTCGCAAGGCCGCGTTTTTACGGCGCACACGCAAGATGATCGCGTGGAAACGTTCTACATGCGCTCCATTGTGGGCACGGGCCCTGGGGGTTTCCGCTCCATGACGTACCGGAACGGAAGCATCTGCCGACCGCTTCTTGATGAAAGCCGTCAGAACCTGCGCGATTACCTTATGGTGCGTTGCGATAGCGGTCAAACTGTTTGCGCTGATGAAAACGGTAATTTATGGCGCGAAGACGAAACGAACGAGTGTCTGGACTACTTCCGCAACTATGTGCGCCAGGAAATCGTGCCGCGCGCGGTGAAAAAAAACCCCAAGCTGCTCGTTACGTTGTGTCGCACGATGAATCTTATTGCGGACGAAGACGACTACCTGTCCCAGTGCACTGATAAACTGTACGAAGAACATGTTGCCTGGTCAAGCGTGCTGCCGGGGCGTGAGCCGGAATACGATGCGGGTTGTGTTTTGTCCCCTTCGCTGGGGCAAGAGGCTTTCGTGATGCAGCGTCGTGTTGTGATGCGCGTGTTGCAAGAGATGCTTGGGTTCGATGAGCGCGTGGAAACGACATCGGTTCAAGCGGTCTGCCAAGCGTATGATCAGGGGAAACCTGCGAGTGGCTACGTCACAAACATTCAGGGTGACTTAGCGGTAAGCGCGAATAAGCAAGGCGTTCGCCTTGAGCCGATGAGCGCGTTTCGTGCTCGTCGGAAGAAAGAGAGGGTAAGCGAAAAGCACAGAAAGCAAGTGCGCGGTGCAAGCAAAACGGCACGTGAGTAGCGCAAGAGGGAGCGCGCGAAAACACGAAGCACGCAGCAAAATGCAACGCGCCCGCAAGAGTGAAAAGCGCAAGCAAAGAGAAAGGGTTTAGCATGGAGATCGAAGAGGTTATCGAAAGCGTTGGGTTTGACTGCGTTGGTTCGTGCCCGACCGACGGCCTGCAAGTGCGCGAAGAAGTGCGCGACATGTGCGCCGCTGGCCGCTGCCAGATTTATGGCCATTCGTGGGCATGCCCCCCGAACTGCGGCGATCTGGATTATTTCGACAAGTTCATCCACGAAAAGAAGACGTGCTACGTGGTGCAAACGGTGGGCGAGCTGGAAGACGACTTCGATATTGAAACCATGATGGAAGCCGAGCAGCAGCAAAAGGAACGTGTGCTTGAGCTGCATAAACTGCTCAGTGAGAGCTTCCCCGCGGCGCGCGTTTTGTCATCGGGTACCTGCACGCTGTGCAAGCCGTGCGCATATCCCGATGAGCCGTGCCGCTTCCCCGATCGCGCCATGGTGTCCATGGAGGCAGCCGGCCTGGTGGTAAGCGATGTATGCACGCAGGCGGGCATTCCGTACAACCATGGCAAGCAGACCATCGCATATTCGAGCTGCGTTTTGATTTAGCGGCTCTATCAGGTAAAACGTAGGAAAGAACAAGGTACAAGGCAGTGGAAGAGCGTTATTTGCATGACGAAGGGACTCGTTCGAAGGATTGCGCGAGCGGGGGCGCGTGTGAATCCGCGTTGCCTGTTTTCGACGTGATTCTTGCTAGCTCCAGCCCGCGTCGCAAACAGCTGCTTGAGCAGGCGGGCGTGGCTTTCACGGTCTTGAGCGCCGACGTTGACGAGTCGCTTGAGCCCGATGACCTGGCCCAACCCGACCAAGCGTGCCGCAAGTTGGCGGAGCGCAAAGCGCAAGCGGTAGTGCAGCAAGTTCTTTCCGACCCCAGTTACGTGGGCTCGTTTGTGGTGCTGGGTTCCGACACTATGGTGGTGTGCGATGGCGAAATCTTTGGCAAACCCGCAGATGAAGCCGACGCAACGCGCATGCTATCCCGTTTGGCGGGGCGCTCGCATGAAGTCATGACATCGGTTTCCCTGTGGATGGTCATGGCGCCCGCCGATCAGGATCTGTCGTTGGGATTCCGGTCGTTTGTGGACACGAGCATCGTTACGTTCAAGGACCTGACCAGCGAAGACATTGCCGAGTATCTGGCAGAAGGCGAATCGTTTGACAAGGCGGGTGCTTACGCTATCCAAGGCGCCGGCGCTCGCTTGGTCGAACGCGTTCATGGCAGCATGGACACGGTGATTGGCTTGCCGGTGGAGCGCCTGATGCGCGAATACGGTGACATTCTGCTTCCAACTGCTCCGTAATGCCGCTGCTTCGCGTGCGAGCTGGTATCATAAAGGGTCGAAAAACGCTTTCGGTGCGCCTGCCTGACGCGTGCCGATCCGAAACGCGAAAAATCGCAGGGAACCGAAAACGCACGGGGCCGGAAGGAGCCGAAAGGGGCACGCATGAACAATTCGCGACTCATCCTGAACAAATACCTGCCCCTCAAAGAAATCGGCTCGGGCGGCTTCGGCACGGTCTTTGTCTGCAAAGACATGCTGATGCAGCGCCTGGTGGCCATCAAGAAAATCGAACTCACCGAGCTTGACGCGCAACGGGCGCGCTGGGTGCGCGATGACATGAATCGCGATGCCCAGGTAGACGCGCTGAATGCGTTCGAAACGGGTCACACCACCATTAATTTGCTCACGTCGGGCGAAGAAGACTCCCTGGCCGACTCGTTGGAGCGTCGCTATTTAGCGAACGTGCCCGGCCTGGACGAAGCGCGCATGGCAGCGGCGCTGTCCGACCCTTCCATTGTTGCCATCTATGATTGCCAGATTGCCGGAAACGTGGTGTATCTGGTCATGGAATACGTAGAGGGTGCCACGCTCACGCAAGTTTTGGCTGATCATAACGATGAAATCACGCTGGATGTTGTGTCGGCCGTGTTCGAAAGCGTGTCGCGCGCGCTGGAGATAGCACACGAAAACGGCGTGCTGCATTTTGACATAAAGCCCGATAACGTGCTTATCGATGCGCAGGGAAACGTGAAAGTGACCGATTTCGGCTTGGCAACGCTGAGCGATGCGCAAGGCGAAGGAACCGCGGCGGCGGGCACGATTGGTTACATGCCGCTTGAGCAAATGCGGCAGGAGCCGCTTGATGCGCGCACCGACGAGTGGGCGCTGGCGAGCATTGTCTATGAGATGCTGGTGGGCGAGAATCCGTTTTTGGCGCCCACGCTTGACCAGGCGCTGAACAGCATTGATGGTGCGGAGCTCACGTTGCCATCGCGCTGTTGGGGCGACTTGCCCGATGAAGCCGATGACGTTTTGTTCAAGGCGCTCGACCCGCAAAAAGAGGACCGCTACGAGTCGGTGGCAGAGTTTGCCGATGAGCTTATGCCGCTTTTGGGCGATGCTGACCTGGGACGATGCGAGCTTGCAGCGCTTGTGCAAGGCAAAGACCCTAACGAGGCAGCCGATGAGTTTGCGGAAGACGGCGCCACGGACGGCGATCGTGCGGGTGCCAGTGAAGGTTTTGCTGCGGCGTCGAGTGCGGCGGGAGCATTCCTTGCCCGCTTGCGCGAAGGGGTTACCGATTTCCAGAAGTCGCTTGCTGCGCGCATTTTCGCAGCGGTTGGTTCGGGGTTTGTGGCGGCTTTAGGTGCTTGGAATATTTCGCAGATTTCGGGGCTTAATAACCCGCTGTTCTGGGCTTTTGTTGCGGGATGCGCGGCGCTTGGCGCGGTTTTCCCCCATGTGGGCGCGCTTGCAAGCCTGATTGTTTTGTCGGGTGCGCTGCTGGCATGCGGCGCGTATGTGCCGGGTATTTTGCTGCTTGCCGCAACGGGCGCGTGGTGGTGGTTCGTGGGGCGGCAGGGTCGCGCAGCAGCGAACGGGCTTTTGAGTTTTCCGTTGTTTTCTGCAGTGGGCTTAGCTCCCGTATCTGCCCTGTTCACGGGCTATGCAACCAGGATCCCTCAAGCGGTTGCCACGGCAGCGCTCGGCGGGCTTTTGTGTTTGACTTGCGCGGGGTTCGGGTCAATGGACCTGACGAACTGGGATATTACGCATAATTGGAATTTCGCGGGCGATGCCGCCCTGGCGGCAAGCGTTTCGGCAGAAGAAGCGCTAGATGCAAGCGCGACGGCAGGCGAAGCGGCTGTATCGGGTGGCGCGCTGTCACCGAACGCCGACGCTCGCGCGGGTGCCCCCGATATCAATGCAAACATGGTGGCGCTTGTGACAAATGCGGGAACATGGGTTTTGCTGGCAAGCTGGGTTTTGGCGGCGCTGGTCATGAGCCTGTTCGCGCGTCCGCATAAGCGTTTCATGGCGGTGATTGGCGCTTTCGCCGGATTTTCCCTGATTATGATAGGTATTTGGCTTGCCTATGCGTTTGATCCGGGTGCGGCATCCATGATTCCACCTACATCGCTTCTTGCGAGTGCCGTTATTTCCGGTGCGCTGATGATTTTCGCAACAGCGGCGCTCCCGCTGCCTGAGCGTTAGGCTTGTGGAGAGTGCGGATGTGTCAAAAATAGCGTGGCAAGCAATCCGCACGCTTGTTGGAACTATGGGTAGCGAGTATGCGTTCTGCCTGTCGGCTGACGATTGCTGCATCAGCGATGGCGTTCTGCAATCTGCTTGTCATTACGACATCAAAAGTAATGAGGCCAAGTTTGTAAGAAAAAGGTACTTGACCCCCCCCCTATTTCGTAGCGCATACTCCTTCTGGAAAGCAAATAGCACGTCGTGCCGCTGTATCCTCCAGAATTGGAGG
>CAKTXN010000036.1 GCA_934630905.1 uncultured Eggerthellaceae bacterium | reverse complement strand
CAGGACGACTGGGGCTCAAAGCAGAACCTGTTCCTGCCGCCTGATGTGTGGGAGGAAATGATTAAGCCGCTGCAGATTGAAATTGCAAATACCATTCACGAGTGCGGCATGATTTATGTTCATCACGCAGACTGCATTTGCGAGCCCATTGCTGAAGAGATGGAAGATTTGGGCATTGACATTTGGCAGGGCGTTATCCCCGAGAACGATATCGTGGGCATTCAGGGCCGTCTTCAGGGCAAAATGGCCATGCTCGGCGGCATCAATGGCCCAGCACTCGATGCTATTGATCCTACTCCGGAAGATGTTGATAAGGAAGTTCGTCGCTGCATCGACACGTACTGCCCCGGTGGTAAGTTCTTCCCGGGTTCTCCTGCTCCGCTGTTGCATGCCAAGAACAACGAAATGCTTCAGGCTGCGTTGCGCGCCTATGGCGAAGAGTGGGCAACGAAGCATCCTGTTGCTTAAGATTTCCTGCTTTAACTCGAGTTGCTTTGCGTATTACGAAGGGCGTCGGCTTTGTGCCGACGCCCTTTTTGGTGCAAGTGCAGGAAATTACAGGCGTGAGCTGCGCTTTGCTGCTGGGTGTGGCGGCGCCGCCTTACCCAGCGGCGCGGATGATACCCAGAGCGCGCTCGATGCACGATACTGCGTAATCGATTTCCTCGAACGTGTTGTAGAACGCGGGGGAAAGGCGCGCAACGCTTGTTAAGCCGAAGCGCGTAAGCAGGGGCTCTGCGCACGCATGGCCGCTTCGCAGGGCAACGCCCATCTTGTCGATAAGCGTGCACACATCGAAGGGGTGAGCGCCGTCAAACGTGAACGAAACGCAACCTGCCCGGCGCGCGGGGTTACCCAGTACGTTTACGCCGTCAAGCTCATGCAGCTTTTCCTCGGCGTAAGCAACCAGCTCATCTTCGTATGTTGCAATTTCTGCGCGACCGATTTCCTCCAAATAATCCATGGCGGCGGCAAGCGCAATCGATCCCACATAGTTCGGCGTGCCGGCTTCGAAACGTAGCGGTGCCGAACCGAAAGTGGTTTCTGCAACGGTTACTTTGTCCACCATCTCGCCGCCGAATTGGCAGGGACGCAGCAGCGCGAGCGCTTCGGGCTTGCCATACAGCACGCCAATGCCCGTGCCCGCCATCATCTTATGGCCCGAAAACGCCAGAAAATCGCAATCGATTGCCTGCACGTCCATCACGCGATGCCTCATGATTTGCGCACCGTCAAGCACGGCAAGCGCTCCGGCTTTGTGGGCCAGGGCGCAAACGCGCTCGATGGGATTTACGGTTCCCAGCACGTTGGAACAACAGCTTACGGACACGACTTTCGGGCGAAGCTTCATGAGTTCCGCCAGTTCGTCGAGTTTTAGATTGCCCTCATCATCGATGTCGCACACATGAAATGTTGCGCCGCGCTCAACGCAAAGCTGCTGCCACGGCACGAAATTCGAATGGTGCTCCATAACGGTAACGACTACGTGGTCGCCCGGCCCTACGTATTCGCGCAGGCCAAATGCCACGGTGTTCAGCGATTCGGTGGTGCCGCGCGTGAATACAATGCAATCGTCGCTGGTCGCGTTGATAAACTGGGCTGCGCGATGTCGCGCCGCTTCAAGCGCATGGGTAGATGCGTTCGCGGTGAAATGAACGCCGCGGTGCACATTGCCGTTCTGCGTGCGGTAATGTGCCGTTACGCGCTCAAGCACGCATTCGGGAACCTGTGTGGTGGCACCGTTGTCCAAATATACCAGCGGGCGTCCGTAGACTTCCTGCGACAAAATAGGGAAGTCGTTGCGCAGCGCTGCAGCATCAAGCATGGTTGTCTCCTAACGGCATGTTTCTGGCTTGTGCTCAGAATGTTATTCAGAATGCTCGTCGGAATATTTTACCGCAAGTTGCCGCATGATTTCTTCAGCAAGCAGCGGCACCGTGTCGTGAGTGGCCACCATTGAAGGAGGCATGTCCAAATCAAGTGACTTGCGCAGCGTGATGTAGAGCAGCGCGCGCTTTGTTTCGGAAGACGACGCACCCGAGCAACTCAACGAAAGGTCTTTCAGGCTCTCACCGCGTTCTTCGCTGGCTTCTGCTTTGGAAATGGCCAGGTCAATGCTGTGTTCTGCAAGTTTAGCAATCGAATCGTCGAAATAGCCGTCATCAATAAGGAAGCGCCCAACAATGAAATTCTTCAGATGCTCGTAGACCGACTCGAACGTGGGCTCTTCTTCACGCATGCACCGCAGCTCGTGTTCGGTGCGTTCCTTTACTTCTTCGAGCTGTTTGCGTATATCCATTGCGTTCTCCTTGCGAATTTATGCGGAAATTGCCGCGCGAATCGTGCGAATGATTTCGCTGAAACCGGTCATGCGGTCTTCTGTGAACGCCTCGGAAAGCTCGGTTGCGGTAAGAACCCTTACGTCAACACCGAGAATCTCTTGAGGAGTGCGTCCGTCAAAAAGCCTGATGATCAGTTGCAAAAGCCCTCGCACGATCAGCGTGTCGCTGTCTGCTTTAAGGTGAACCGCGCCGTTGTCTACAGAGATGATCAGCCACACGTTGGATTGGCATTTCTCGACTTTCGTTGCGGCTTGCTTCTCTTCTTCGGTCATACGGGGAAGTCTGCCTGCAATGTCAACAAGGTACGTGTATTGGAACAAAATATCGCCTGTAGCGTTGATTTCGTCGATGAGTTCAGATTGCACCTGTTTGATTGTTTTCACAGCATGCTGCCTTTCTCATCAGGGGAA
The DNA here is from genome assembly GCA_934630905.1 of uncultured Eggerthellaceae bacterium. Taxonomy (GTDB): domain Bacteria; phylum Actinomycetota; class Coriobacteriia; order Coriobacteriales; family Eggerthellaceae; genus CAKUOV01. The sequence goes on along the minus strand of CAKTXN010000036.1, from coordinate 14,523 downwards.
ATCTTACCTTCGTTAGCACGGGGGGGAAGGGTGGGCTCGGAGTGCTGGGGGAGGCATATGGACTCCGAGCCCGCGCGCGCTGCTACGTCCAGCAACGCGCGCCTACTGTGGAAGGACACTCTTGCAAGCGCATGCCTGCAAGAGTGTTCCGGGGGATAACATCATTACGCGATGGCGATGGGCTCCAGACCAACGCTCTTGGCAAACAGCACCATCTCGTCAAAAACGTCGCCGTAAACCAGTGCGGTGTGGTTGCCGGTCCACATGGTGGCCTCGCGGAATGCGCGGCCGTCGCTTACGCCGAAGAACACGCCTTCGCTGCAGTTTTCGTCCTGGGTGCCAATGCCGCCAACAATGGTGCCGCGAGCAATCAGGATTTTGGAGCAGGTCGGGTCGAACTTCGCCAGCGTGATGGCCTGGCCAATGTCGCGCTTGAAGTCGTAACGCACGGTGGCACCCCAGCGGCCGTCCATGGCGAACGGACGCACGGCATAGGGCTCAACCTCCTCATCGAAGCCCTTGAAGCGGCGGCTCGGCACGGCGTGGTAAATGGAGAAGATGCCGCCTTTTTCCATGTTTTCGTACTGCTCGGCCAGATGCGGAGTCTCTTCGTCGCAGGCGTAGGGACGGAACATAACGCGCGTCTTGATGCGCAGCTCATCGTTTTCGTCCAACTTGACCGGCACGGTGTTGCCCATGTACGGCGGGGTGTTGGAAACGGCGGACAACGCAACCATGGACAGCAATGCGGAAACGTCTTGCTCGCAAGCGGAGCACACGCCGCACTCGTTGTTCAGTACGTGGTTCAGGCAGAACGTTGCCTTCTCTTGGTTCAGGCGCCTGGTGGCGCACATGTCGGGGCAAGGAGCCGCAAACGCGTTGCAGTCAAGTTTCTTCATAAGCTTGTTTGCCAAGTAGTGCACGCGCATGGACGGAATGATGGATTCCTTATCCATGTCGCACAGCTCGGCGCTCTCCATGAACTCGTCGGTCATGGTCTCGATGGTCTTCATCTCCTCGGGGGTGATGTTGTCGGCCATACGTCCCGGCAGCGTGGGGTTCGTGTCACCAGGCACAACATGCAACTGATCCAAGAATTCGTGCAGGTTGTAGTACGTGAAGGTGGTGCCCAGCTTCTGGGTGACCTGGTAGTGATCCAGGAACGAGTCGTAGTTCGTCACGGGATGCACGGAGTTGTTGCGCACAACAACCATGGCGCGCGTGTTGGCCATGACCTTGCGGGCACGCAGGGCAACAAGCGTCTTGCGTGCGTCGTCAAGCGTGGCGGGGCTGTGCATCTCAAGGTTGCGTGCGCGGAAAGCGGCAGACATGTGCGCGTCGTTGTTCGGCGTGGGTAAAATCATAGACGGTTTGCCGTATTTCTGCGCGAAGGCAATGGCCAGGTCAGCGCCGAATACGGTAAAGTTGAAGATGTAGAGGTCAACCTGGTCGTGGTCCTTTGCCATGGCCTCAAGCATTTCGTTGTTCAACGGGAACGTCTCGTCGCGGCGCACCACGATAGTGTCCATGATGTTCACGCCGGGAATGCTGCCGAACTCATCGCGCAGCATTTGCTCGTCGGCCTTGCTCTTCATTTCAATGACCATCATGTCGTGCTCGCGCGTGAGCTCGTCGCCGCGGCCGAAACGGCACGGACCTTCAAACACGTAGTCATGGTACAAGCCGATTTCAATGGGGCGGACGTTCAGAACAACGTCGCGGTTCTGCCTTAGTTGGAATTCGTTGGGAAGTCTCATTTTTCATTACCTTTCAGTTCGGTGAAAATCAGTTCTGCTAACGCTTTAAGCGTGGAAGCCTGGGCGGTTGCGGAAGGCGTGAGCTCTACCCCCACGTTTTTCTGCAGCGACATGATTAAAAGTACTTTTTTACGCATGGCGGAGGTGGAGCCAGTGCATTCAGCGGCGTTATCAATCTCTGCCATCAAGTTTCTGTCCAGCTTTAAGGCGCGTGCAATGCTTAATGCGGTCAGCTCGTCAATGTCGTCCTCGTCGGATGCGTCAAGCAGGTATTTCGCGTATACGTAGTCTCGTAAGTGTTGGTGAAGCTCCTCGCTGGATTGCGCGTTGCGCATCCCGGCGGCTGCCTTGGCGGCTGCTCGCGCAGACGCCAAGAGCTGTTCTTTCAGCGTCTGCGCCATAGGTGCCCCTCCTTGCTTCTCTCTTGCGTTTTATGTGTTTCGGTGGTTTGAGCCGGTCTGCCGATTATGCGGTGACAACCTCAAGACCCATGGCCTCGCCCAGCATGACGAGTTCCTTTACGTAATCGCCGTACACCAACGGCACGTGGTTGCCGAAGCGCTTCTGCTTGTTGGCGAAGTCCATATTGTCGGCCACGCGGTAGATGATATTGCCATGGCAGTTGTTGCGATCAAAGCCGCCACCTGCAACGATGGTGCCCTTGCCAACAAACATCGACTTGCCATCGCCCGAGAAGCGGCACAGCGTAACGGGGGTGCCGGCGTCTTGCGCATGGTCGTAGCGCACAATCGCGCCAAAACCCTTTTCAAAGGCGAAGTGACGCAGGCCGTATTCCTTGGTGGGCTGGTTGAAGCCGCACATCTTCAGGGTTGCGGTGGAATGCTGGCTGAAGTACAGGTTGCTCTTGTCCTCCAGCGCATCAATCTGCGACGTGTCAAGCGTTGGCAGGGCTGCAGTCTGCAGTTCGCCATCCACCATGGGGATGGCGGCGGTGTTACCCATGAATGCAGAGCTGTTGGACAGCACCATAAGCGGCATCATGGAGACGGCGGCGGCAATGTCGTACTCGCAGGCAGACGGGATGCCCTGGCTGATCAGCAGGGAGTGCGTCATGCAGAACGTGAAGTTCAGCTCGTGCAAACGGCGCGTAGAGCAAGCGTCGGGGCAGGGTGCTACGAAAGCGTTGCACTCAAGGGCGTTGAGCCACTTCTTAGCCAGCACGTAAGCACTGATGGTGCTCTTCACGTACTCGGACTTAACGTCCACCACGCACGCATGGCCCATAAGCTGCTCGGCAATCTCATCGACTTCCTTCATGTCGTTTTCGTCCAGGTCAAGCGTGGTGCGGCCAGGAGTCGTGGGGTTGCCGCCCTCGGTGGCGGGGGTCATCTGGTCAAGGAATTCATGCAGGTTGCGCGGACGGAAAATCGTGCCGAATTTGCTGGTGATTTCGTCCAGGTTGTTGAAGGAATCCGCGCCGGCAAGCGCGGTGGTGGAGTTGAAGCGGGGAAGGGTGAGCACGCGCATCTTCTTAATGGCCTTGCGAGCACGCAGAGCGCGCATCTGGGTGCGCATGTCGTTCCAAGTGAAGTGGCAGTACACTTCAGCGCCACGGTTGTAAAGAGCAGCTGCGGTGCCAGAAATGAAGTTCAGGTCCGGATCAAGTGCGATAGGCACATCGTAGCGCGCTGCAAATTCAAGAAGAAGATCGCTGCGGCCTAAGCCCAGGTTGACGAAGTACAGGTCAACGTTTTCGCGGTCGCCCAGCATTTCTTCGAAGAAACACTCGGGGGATTCCCAGTCGTCGCTGCGCTCGATCATAACGGGGTCAACAACTTTAACGCCTTCAGGGAAGTTCTCTTCGCATTTCTTTACAAAGCCCTTGTAAAGCTCCTGGTTCAAGTGCTGGTCAAAGCCAACCTTGAGCGCGTCGCCTGCGCCGAAACGGCAGGGGCCTTCGTAAGATGCTTTGTGGTAAAGGGCCAAAAAGACCGGCTTCACGTTAAGCTCTACATCGATGCCTTTCCTAATCATGACAGTTCCTTTCTCTCTCAAGCAGTTCCCTCGCCTGCTTTTGAATAGTCTCCACGGCGCTGGCTATCCCATTGCGCCGATCAGAGGTCACGAGATCTTTGAGTGAAGTTTTCTCGATGTAGTCGATATGGACGCATGCTGCTTCCTCCAGCGGAACGCCTTCCATGATTTGGGCGATAACGCCAATCATCCCCTTAACGATGAGCGCTTCACTGTCCACCAGGATCTTGATACAGTTTTCGCCGATTGTTTCGCAGCGAATCCAGGTCTTTGATTGACAGCCATCAACGGAATGCTTTTCATCCCGAAAAGACTGCGGGTATTCTTCGAGTTCTCCTGCGATTTGCATAAGAACTTCGTACTGAAAGACCGGATCGTCAAGTTCGTTGAACAAGTCGACGAATTCCTGTTGCCGTTCCTCGATGTGACCAGTCATGGCAGGGTGGTTTCCTTACACTGGGTTTCTCGCATTTCCTACGACAAAATCGTGAATACTTCTTTGCAGCGCTCGAGCTGCCGCCATTGTACGAAGGCGGCGCGGTATGCAATAAATACGATTCTCTAGTTGAACTATACGCTGGGGTTATGCGTGTATTCACTTTTCGAATACAGCTATGCATTGTTGGTACTCAGGCGTGCACGTTGCTCCCGCCGGTGTTTTTTACGTCAATCGCGTAAGGTTTTGCTCTTCACGCCGCGGCAAGGAAGAAGTATTCTGATAGTATTAATTTCTTGCTGTTTTTGTTATTACCGAGCATCGACGGGGCGGGGGTTGGCTCATTTGGATACCGAGCTTTATAAGGAGTTCATCTCTCTTGTTTCCCATGGCAGTTTTGTGTCGGCCGCACGCGACCTGAACATGTCGCAACCATCGCTGAGCCGCCACATGAGCTTGTTCGCGAATCAGCTGGGCTGCAAGCTTTTCTATGAAACGCGCCCCTTGCGTTTGACCGCGGCGGGTGAGACGGTGCTCAAGCATGCCAGTAAAATTGTGAGCGTAGAGAAGACGCTGCTCTCCGAGCTGGCATCCATTCCTTCTTCGGGCGGTGCGCGCATTCGCGTGGTGGATATGCTTCACGTGAATACGCTGTATGTGGGCTTGAACGAAGCGGTTGAAGCCGCGCGGGCTACGTTTCCCGACTTGCACGTTGAATACGTGAATATGAATTCCAGCGGGCTGAATGCTCAGCAGCTGGTGGCGTCGGGCAAGGTTGATATTGCGTTCGAAACGCTGCTTTCCACGGACATGCAGGAGCCCACGCGCTCAATTGACGACTTCTTGGCGGTGCTGATCCCCGAGTTCCACGGTGAGTTCGTGGTGGGCATCCCGCGCAATTCTGCGCTTGCCAACAAGGAAAACCTTACGCTGAAGGATCTGGCGAACGAGCGCTTCATTCTTCCAGCAAATCGCAGCGGTGAGATTTTCCGTCAGGATTTCGTTGATGCGTGTCAAAAAGTCGGGTTTTATCCCAATGTGTCGCTTGTGCCCACGGACAGCGCGTTCATGTTCTACGGTACTGAGCCGCATGACGCCATTCATTTATTGGTGCGCGTTGACAAGAAGTATCGCCCCATTATCGCTGACCTGGTAAAACAACATACGGTTATCCGTTCGCTGACCGACGAGAAACGCTACATTGATTCGTTTGCCGTGGTTGATCCGAAAAACGACAATCCCGTGCTGTCGTTCATTGTTGATTATCTGATTGAGCGTGCCCATACGCTTACGGAAGACTGGTAAGCGCGAAGGGCACTGTTCGCAGGCTCGCTTCGTCAAATAATACAATCTTTTTTCCTGTAGCGATTCATTCGCGGTCTAAGTCTTTATCTATCAGGTACTATGCATAAACTGAAGCCCTCTTTTCATTAACCGTATTTGTCATATACAACGCCTCAGACCTACAATTTTTGCAGCTCGGAGCATGATTTGCAAAAAGGGGAAAACCGAGCATCTACACTTCCAACGAAAGAGGGGTATATGGAAAGCACAAATGTTACGCTTCGCCAGCGTCTTATCGGCATTGCCATTGCGCTGGTTCTTATTGTGGGCGCTTGCCTGATTCCGGGATCCGAGGCCTTGGGACGCGAAGGCATTATCACGCTTGGCGCTCTTTTGGCTCTGGCTGTTTTGTGGGCAACCTCTGCTCTGCCTATCGGCATTATCGCTCTGCTTATTCCCGTGTTGCTGATTGTCTTGGGCGCCGCTGATGCGAAATCGGTGTTCTCGGGTTACGCAGCAACGCCGCTGTTCTTCATTGTTGCGGTATTCGCTCTGCCCGTTATCATGCAGAAGACCAAGTGGGGCCTTCGCCTGATTAACGTGCTTCTGAAGTGGACCGGTTCCGACTCTCGCAAGCTCGTCTTGGGCTTCATGATTGCCACCACCCTTGTTTCCACGGTTATGTCCGACGTTCCGACCACGGTTCTGTTCCTTGGTTTCGCGCTTACCATTTTGAAGGCTGCTGGCGCTAAGCCTGGCAGCTCCAACCTGGGTAAGTGCCTTATGATTGCCGTTCCCGTTGCATCCGTTACGGGCGGTATCGCTACTCCCGCTGGCAGCTCCTTCAATGTTGTTGCTATGGGCATCATGCAGCAGACCGTTGGTTATGGCATCAGCTTCTTCGACTGGATGATTGTTGGCGTGCCGCTGGTTGTTGTTATGACTCCCATCCTGTGGTTCTTCCTGACCACCATCATCAAACCCGAGCCGATTTCCGATGACTGCCTGCAGGGCATTCGCGACGACGCCGCCGCTGCCACGAAGGTTGAGCCGTACGACATCAAGGCTTTGGCTATCATCTTGATCCTTGTCGTTTTGTGGATTGCTGGCAACTGGGTGTCCGCTCTCAATGTTACCGTTGTTGCTCTTATCGGTCTGGTTGTTATGTTCCTGCCTGGCATGAGCCTTCTTACGTGGAAAGAATTCCAGGACGCTGTGCCCTGGGGCATTGTCCTGATGTGCGGCACCATCATGTCTATCGGTGGCGTTGTTACCGCTACTGGCGGTGCTAAGTTCCTGGTTGACCTGGTTATGGGCAGCGGCGTTACCGACATGGGCTTCTATCTGTGCATGTTTATTCTGTTCACGTTCGTGTACCTGCTGCACACCGTGTGCCCCATTGGCGCTGCCATCCTGGGCATTTTCGTGCCGATCCTGATTGCCGTGTGCGCCACGTTCGGCGTGTCCCCGGCCGTACCGACCATTGCTTTGGCAATTGCTGTTGCTGGTAACGTGCTTCTGCCGGTTAACCCCACGGTTATGCTGACTTACGGCGAAGGCTACTACACGTTCGCCGACATGTTCAAGACTGGCATCGTTCCTGCTTTCGTGCTGATTCTGCTGCTGACCTTCTGGGTTCCATTCATCGCAGGCGTTATCGGCATGTAGAAGGATTCCGGGTTTCCGTTTGCGCGCAGCGCAAGACTGAGTTTCGTGCCTGCTAATCTCATCCCCTTGCAGGAGAAAGCCGGTCCGTACGGGACCTAAGCCGTCCAAGCGTGTTGCTTATGCACCGCTGGACAAACATACAAATAGGCGAAGGGCTTCCAGATATGGAGGCCCTTCGTGCGTTTGGGCAGCGCGCTTGGAACGCTTGCGTTCGAGACGATGGTTTTCGAGTCCAGCATGGCGCCAACGATGTACCGTAAACGCGACCCAGATGCTAAAAGCAGCACGAGAGCTGCTCGATGCGCTTACAGGCAGATGGTCATATATAATGGCAGAAAAACCCTATCGCCTTCAACCTTTAACGGCTTGGTATGGAGCACGTACTCTGTTCCTACGCGTTTTTTGAACTTGGCTTTGAACTTATTCAGCGAAACGGGTGAGTAGCGCTTGCCTGATTTTACCTCTATGGGGCAGACGCGCGGTTTCATAGCTGCATCGGGATAGGGGCGCACGATAAGGAAATCTATCTCCATTCGTTCCTCTTTTACTTCCGAGTACTTCGAATAGAAGAACAGCGGGTGGCCGTTGGCGCGAAGCTGCTGGGCGACCGCGTTTTCCATGAGCATGCCTTCATTTACCTCTACATCACCCATAAGAACCTGGCGGTATATTCCCGAAAGAGCGCTATCTGGTGATGCGAGCGCCATGCTGGCAAGCAATCCCGTATCCGCCATGTAGCACTTTACGGCTTCATCGTTCTCCGACAGACCCAGCCCGATAGAGGGGTCAGTGCACAGCGTGCACAGGTTCACTGTTGCTGCTTCTTTCATCCATGCGAGCGCCGTCACGTAGTCTCGGGCCCGAGAATCCTTATCGATGTTGGCGTAGACAAGCTTTTTCTCGTGGCGCGAAAGTTGTCCCGGTATCGCATCGAACACCGCCTTTATCCTTTTCGCCGCAGTACCTCCGTGTTTTTCCACATCGTTTCGGTACAGGTTGAGGATGAGACGCTTCGCTTTGTCGGAAGACATCATGTCGCGGGCGCCGACATAGGCGTCGACGGATTGCGGCATGCCGCCGACCAGCATGTATTCTCGCCACAACCGGTCTGCTTTTCTGTGGAGAGAGTCCGGCAAGCTTTTCATTTCATCAAAAGAACGTCTGATCATCGTTGCTAAAGCATTCTCGCCCATGGCCCAGAGAAACTCTTCGAAATCAAGAGGCTGCATTTTGATGGCCTCCTCTTCAGATGGGATGAGAATGTCCTTCACGTTGCTCTTGATGGAGACGAGCGATCCTGTTTCGATGTAGTTGTAACGACCGTCCGCTACCAGGTGTTTTATGAACTCACGGGCCGGGGGAAATGCCTGGACCTCATCAAACACAATGAGCGTCTTGTGTTCTACGAATCGGGCACCGAATTCCGCAGCCAAGTACAAAAAGAAGCTGTCCATGTCGGATCTGGTGTCGAGAAACGTTTGCTTGAACGAGGCAGATACTCGCGTGAAGTCGATAATAAGGTATGTCTCGTACTCACGACGAGCGAACTCTTCGACGATGGTTGACTTTCCTACACGGCGAGCGCCTTCGATAAGCAAAGCGCTTTTTCCTTTGCTTTCGGATTTCCACGCAAGGAGCTTTTCGTAGATTTTTCGTTTGAACATTTCGGGCCTTTCTTCACGAATCTGATGTGAATATTATCACTGTATCCCACGATTCTTAGATTAATTATGGCATAAATTACCACGAATCTGAGAATAAGCTCAATAAAATGGGTTTTTGCGTTGTGTCCGGAAAATGCATTCTGTGCCCCGATTCCAGATGCTGTTGGAGCGGTGTCCTTATGAAAGAAAAGGCACGACCCCGCCTGGTCCGCGTCACCGTCATGAACAGGGAGGTGTGTAAGGTGCTGTTGCTTGTTGTAACGATATAGGACCGTGCTTCGAGTGCGCTTTATTTCAACTGCTGACCGTTGCGTTCTACCAGGTCAATAAGCTCTTGTTGGGAATGTACGCTCAGCTTGTTGTACACATGCTTGATGTGCGTCTTCGCCGTTCCGGGAGAAATGCAAAGGCGATCGCTTATGGACTTTGCGTTGCAGCCTTTCGAGAGTAGCAGTAATACGTCTTTCTCGCGTCCGGTCAGGTTGGAAACGGCCGCAATGGCATTGCAGTTTTGTTCCTGCGGGTCGGTGGGAATGAATTCTGCTTGAATTTTAACGCTACCCCAGCCGCTTTTCATGTTGTTTTGGCCGTAGAGCATGATTGCTGCAAGCATCGCGCCGAAAAGTACCGTCAGAATAAAGAAGTCGAGGCCGACCGATGCGGAAGGGACTGATCTGAGTCCTTCGATAACTGTCACCGAAATTGTGCGTCCCAGAAACGTTCCGAATGCAGCCGATACCGCTAGCCAATAATAGTTGAACGTGGAATAGCGCACGAGGTACGCGTAAAGCGACCAGAGCCCTGCGTACAGAAAATCAAAGCCAAACTGGTAAACGCACACGCCCATAAGACCCAACGATAAATCTTTTGTGAGCACGAGCATGATTCCGTAAGCCATGAGCGGGATGCTGATCACATAGAGAATGCGGTTGTAGTTGAGGTGCGGCGACGCCAGGAAAAAGATAATGGCAAGCGCTGCCACCACGCTCTCCGCGATGGATGCATGTGTGAGCGCGTTTCCGAGTTGCCAGAGCCCGATTTCCGCATAAACGCCCGAGAGCATGCCGGTAATAATAAGGGTTCCTACCAATACTTTCGGCACCTTTGTTTTCGATTCCTTCTTGAGTTCAATGGATACGGGCGCGTTCTTGTTCGCAAGTTTTAAGCAGGCGAACATGATCAAGGGCAAGAGGGCAATAGTAACATTGAGCGTCCAAAGAGGAATTTTGACCAAAAGCGGTTTCGTTACCGATAGAAGGACCGTTGATATAGCATAAATCGTTAACGCTTGGAGCGGTCCTACCACGGCTAGGTTTTTGACGATGGTCGGCAAAAAACATAAGTGCCCGAACACGTACAACGCGAACCCGAAATAACCCAGGAACTCGTTATGAAAAACGTTGCGCGATAGTGCCCAAAGGGCCGGAGAAAGCACGAGTAGCGCGCAAGCAACGGCAAGCCCTTTGGGACCGCTCATGGAATAGCGTTTCTGCTGGAAAAGCAACATGAGCGCGAAAAAGCCAATGCACGCAATGATGATAGAGGTTAAGTTCAGTTCTGCCGGCCTGCTCCACAGCGTATCGGAAAACAATCGGATGACGTTCTTGTTGCCAAAGACGTTGAAGTGCTCGGCGTTGAATAAGAAGAACGCAACGGTTAGAGAAAGGCCGTGAGCGCCCTTCGGCCATATAGATTTTGATGGACGAAAAAGGTTCTTGTCCACTGCTTCCCCCGCATGTAATTTTCCTGTGCGCAACCCCCATTGCGCCACCCGCATCTATTATCTTGTCTGCTTTTTGCCCCGTCAAGAGGGGAAATGGGTCTCTACCCCCACCAGGGGTAGATGCATGTCTACCCCTGTTGGGTACATTCGGAGTACGTGATTATATGGCAATATGGCTTCAGCGCTTACGGAAGGGAAAGCCAGAGCAGGGAGGCAGATGGTTTTTCGGATGGGTCGCAAGCGCAAGCAGATCCACACTTTAAGGGAAGGGGTACGGATGACGACTGTGGAAACCGAGATCGGCGGACTGAGCCGGCGAAACTTTTTGAAGCTTGGTGCCGCAGCGGGTGGCGCTATTGGCGTTGCTTCGTTGTTGGGCGCTGGTGGCACTGCTGAGAAAGCGCAAGCAAAAACCTACAACACGATCGACGAGATGTTGGAGATCGATCCCGAGAAATTCAAGCGTTTCGATGGCAAGAATGTTGCCTTCATGCGCGCTCGTCTTGTTCCCAAGGGAATGATTCCGCCAGATGACCGCGACAACCAGGATTTGCTCGATCAGTGGACAGGCGCAAATCCCGATACGCCGTTTACCTATGGCGACCCGGGCTACACGCAAATCGACTATGCATTCGAGTTTGGCGGACAGGCTACGTACAACTTGATGGGCGCAAGCGTAACGGGCGCGGGCCGCTCCTTCGACAGCTGCGTGCACATCACCACCCCCAGCGGTGAGTTGGCTCCTTTGACCATGTACGGTCAGACCAGCGCCAGCTTCCCCAATGGCGGCAAGGGCGGTTTCGACGTTGCTAAGGATAAGTACCAGTTCGAAAGCCCCGCTCAGGCATCGTATGCCCTGAAGAAGGCTGCAAAGGTGTTCGGCGCCGACTTGGTTGGCATTGCTCCTTACGATGAGCGTTTTGTCTATGCGACAGAAGTTGCTATGCCCACCGACATGGAAGGCAACCTTATTAAAGAACGCGTGAACCTTTCTCGTCCTATGGATTTCGGTTTTGAGCCGAAGTCGGTTATCGTTTTGGCGTTCGAAATGGATTACGAGTGCTTCAAGGCATCGGGCTCCATGATTGAAACGGGTGCAACGTACACCGCGTACTCTCGCATGGCCGAAGTTGGCTTGCGCGTTGCCCAGTTCCTCAGGAAGATGGGCTACAACACGTATCACTGCGGCAATAACGCATCCCCCAGCGTTGCGGAAGCTATTCGCGCTGGTCTGGGCGAAGGCAGCCGCATGAGTATTCTGATGACCGAAGAGTATGGTCCGCGCGTTCGTCTTGCCAAGGTTTATACCGATGCCGTATTCGAATATGACAAGCCGAAGTCCTTCGGTGTCACCGAGTTCTGCGAGGTGTGCCAGGTATGCGCTGACAGCTGCCCGTCTCAGGCTATTACGCACTTGAGCATTAACGACCCCGAGAACAAGCCGACGAGCCTTTGTGCCCAGGATGGCATTAAGAAGTATCACCTGGATGCTCAGAAGTGCCTGATCAACTGGTACCTGCCGCTCGATGGCAACGACTGCGGCATTTGCATTGGCGTTTGCCCCTACAACAAGCCCCAGATCTGGCATCACGACGTGCTTCGCGTTATGACCAGCATCCCCGGCTTCGGCAGCATCGCTCGCTTCTTCGACGGATTCTTCGGTTACGGCGGAATTCCAGATGAGCAGACTCTGACCGACTTCTGGCGCAAAGACATCTAGAGAGGACGTGGCCTACATGGGATTGCTTGAAATGCTTGTATATTCAATTGTTGGATTGGTTATTGGCGCTGTTATCACGTTGCTGGTTGTGCACTACCGCAAGGCGCAGCTGAGCACCGGCAAGCGCGTGGGTGTTCTGGTTCTTTGGATTATCGGCCTGCTTGCTATCGCGTTCGGCATTGACTGGGCGTATGCGTGCACCCTTGAGGTCGAAGGTCAGTCCGCTGCCATGGGTCTTCTGATCTTCGGTGGCATTGGCATCATCTTGGCAGTTATCGGCTTTCGTCTTGGCAAGACGAAGGCGAAGGCCGAAAAAGCTGAGCTTGCGGAAAGCGCAGAATAGTTTTCTTCCTAAGTGCATGTGGTGGTCCCTCCCCAAAACAAGGGGAGGGATACCCGTGTTTTTGCGGTTTGGGGTATTGAGTGGCTGCAACGGCGTCTGTAGCGGTTGCGGCGGCGGTGGTCGCGGCGGCGACAGCTGCCACGTCTGTGGTGATGAGGCTCGCGATCCCTTCGCGATGATTGTTGAGCGGGCGTTGTCCGCATCGAAATGCAGGTTTAATTTCGTCCCCTAAGGAGAAGTCGGGCATATGAAACAGATAATGAGCAACTTTGTTCCAGGCCCTCATGTTGGTCTGTTTGTGGAGGTCGAAGGCGATGAAAGCGTTTTCTTGAACGAGGTCATCAACACGATTATCGCCAGCTCCACGTACGATATCGATGAAGAAGCACTTGAGGAAGAAGCTGCGCGCGCCGAAAAGCAGCTGCGCGAGCGTCTGGTGGAAAATAAGAAATCCGTGGGCGCGTTCTGCTACGTGAACGGCATTACCGAGGACCAGCTTTTTGATTATTGCAAGGCAAACTTGGTGCGAACAGCCCTTGAAAATGCGACGATTCTTTCCATTGCGGAGATCGAGGGCATCAAGGTAACCGATAAGGACCTGGCAGCCTACAAGCAGAATTATCGCGAGCAGTACGCGCGCGTGCTTCTGACGGAACCGGATTTTGGCGAAGAAGAGCTGGTCGAGGCGATTTGCGCGCGCAAGGTTCTGAACTTCCTTAAGGACAACAATACGGCACAGCGAAAGGGTGACTGGTGATATGGCAGATCGCCAAAAGACAACCTTGTCGAAAAAGGTGCGAAAGATTCTCTTCGCCTTAGGTTGCGTTGTGATCGCGGTGCTGTTTGCGCTGGATCTTGCGCATCACGAGCCAATCAATGAGTCGTTTCTGGATGGCTACGATACCTTCGATCGATACGAACGCGTAAGCGACGAGCCGCCTGTCTACGAGGTGTTTAATGGCGATGATACCGTTGGATATCTGGTAATTACGGGCCATTACGGATACCAGTCCGAGGTCGTTATGGCTACGCTTGTCAACCTGGAAGGTAACATTATTGATACGCGCGCGTACAGCCAAGAGGAATCGCCATCGTATTTCCGCAAGCTTATTGGGCAGGGCTTCTTCAAGAAGAACTTCATGAATAAGCCCATCGAAAACGGCTTCAGCATTGAGACGAACGTGGACGCGATTAGCCATGCTACGATTTCGTCGAACGCAGCGACGAAGGCTATCAACGAAGGTGTGACGTACGTGGGCGAGCATTACCTGGGAACCACGGTTGCCAAGCAAGATACTGGCGTGAAAGTTGGGTATCTTGATGCGTTAGTGCTGGTCATGTTGATATTGGCGCTGGTGGCATCGCGCTTCTCGAAGAACGCGAAACTGAAGTGGGTATGCCGCGTGTATTCCATTGTTGTTATGGGATTCATGGCATCGCAGTTTATTACGCTGTCGGTTTTGGTTGCGCTGTTCTCGCTTGATTGGCCGAGTGTGGTGGACTACCTTAGATGGTACTTGCTGGTTTTCGGCGCGCTGATTATGCTGCTTGCCACGGGAAAGAACACGTATTGCGCCTACATTTGCCCATTCGGCGCACTGCAGGAGGTCGTGTTTGCGTTTGGCGGCCCCATTGGCAAGAAGCCGCTGAACCCGACGGTGACCAAGGTTCTGAAATGGTCGCCCGGCATTCTGGTGTTTGTGTCGCTTGCGCTCACGCTGGGATTCCATAACCTTGATTTTGCGAATTACGAGCCGTTCTCGCTGATATTTGGCCAGGTAGGCGTGGGCATTCAGTGGGCGCTGCTGCCGCTGGTGTTTGTTGGCGCGTTGTTCTCGCGCCGCATTTACTGCAACTTTGCATGCCCCGTGGGGTACGTGCTTACGAAGATTGTGATGCTGCGTGCGAAGGTTGCGAAGGCTGTGAAGGGCGG
>CAKTXN010000035.1 GCA_934630905.1 uncultured Eggerthellaceae bacterium | reverse complement strand
TGGAAGCTGAACGGTCCGAACGTGAGCCAAATGCGGCTGCCGTAGCTTTCGGTGCCAATAACGGGCAGCAGGGGCGAAAGCAGCAGCGCGAAGCCGATGACGGCCATAACATATTTGTATTTGGCCAGCTCATCGATGTTTTTTACCAAGATGAGCACGGCAATGAACGCTACTACGCCCAGCGCAAGCCACATGAGTTGCTGGTTGGCAAGGCCGGGGTTGATACGCGTGATGAACGCCATGCCAACGCCCGTGAGCGCGAACGTGATGGGTAGCAGAGCAGGGTCGGCGCTGGGTGCGAGTTTGCGCACGGCAAGATGCGCCACAATGAACAGCCCAAACATGATAAGGGGAACGGAAATGGCAGAAAGCCCCACTTGCTGGCCCTGAGTGATGGCAAGCATGATGAACAGCAGCACAATAATGGGTGCTGCCGCGCAGAGCAAAAACAGTTCTGTTGCTCTTCTTGACATGGGGTTTTCTATGCCTCGCTTTCGGTTGTTGTTGCGCCGTTGGCTGCGGTGGTGGCTGTGGTGCCTGCAGCGGTGCCAGTTGCGGTGCCTGCAGCAGCGCCGCTGGTTGCGCCTGCGCTCGCGCCCGCAGCTTCGCCCGCGCCTTCGCCACCTGCGGTAACGCTCTTGTTGCGTTCGGCGTCTTCCGCGTATTCCTGCGCCAAGCGGCGTGCTTCGTCCAGGTTGTCGGCCTTCACGCCATCGCCACGCAAGCGCTGCGCCAAGCCGGCGTTCAGGTCATCCACGTTGATAGTGGTCTCTTCCACCAGCTCGCTGTTGTCTATTCCGAAGAAGCCGCCGGCGACGCCCTGGTAAATGGCCACATGGCCGTTGCTTTCCGCCAGGTATGCTGAGGTCGTCATCCAGTGGTGCACGCCAAAGCACGCGCCGCCCAAAACGGCCAGCAGTAAAAACGCCACAATGCCCACGGTGAAGCGCGACTTGCGGCTGTGCTTGCGGATTTGCTCGGGCACGTTGCCTTCAATGTCTACCACCACGGCGGTAATGTTGTCGTTGCCGCCGTTCATGTTTGCGCGCTTGATCAGCTGATTTGCACAGCGCTGCGGATCGCGAAAACGCGTAAGGATTTCGGTCAAGTCGTCTTCGCTTACCATGTTCGATAGGCCATCGGAGCACAAAAGCAGGCGGTCACCTGCGGAAACGTTCAGCTCGTAAATATCGGGCACGGTATCGATGCTGCCGCCCAGCGCGCGCGTGATAACCGAGCGCTGCGGGTGCGTTTCCGCTTCTTCCGGCGTGATCTGGCCCGTTTCGATAAGCAGCGACATAAGCGAGTGGTCGCGCGTGATTTGCTGCAAGTGGCTTTGATGCAGAAGATAGGCGCGCGAGTCGCCGACCTGCGCAATAAGCAGGCGCTCTCCCTTGACCATGGCGGCGGTGAGCGTGCAACCCATGCCCTCGGCACCGTGTCCGTCTTCCACCGCGCGCATGATAGCGTAGTTCGCAGTGACCACGGCGTTGGACAGCGCGTTCGCGTCCAGCGTGGTGGGCGCTTGCTGTTCAAGCACGGTCACGGCAATTTTCGACGCCACTTCGCCGGCTTCGTGTCCGCCCATGCCATCGGCCACGGCGTACAGCGGCGGCGCTGCCACGTAATTATCTTCGTTGTGATCGCGCATGCGGCCCACGTCGGTGCGCGCACCGTACGCGGGAATGGTGCTGTTGTGGCGTTCGTTCAAAGGGATGGTTGCGTGGGACATTATTCGAACCTTACGCGAAATGCGACGTCACCGGTGTTCACCACGTCGTTGTTTTTCAGGGAAACGGCATTGGAAATGGGCTTGCGATTGACAAGCGTTCCGTTCGCCGAGTTCAGATCTTCTACGAAAAGATTATTCCCCATCAGGGAAAATTTTGCATGCATGCTGGATACGTAGCCCGACCCGATAACGATGTCCGCTTCGGGGCTGCGGCCGACGGTGATGGGTTTTTTCACGGGGATGGGCACGCCCATGAGCTCTTTGGGGCCGCGCTCGACTGTAAGCGACCAGCTGCGCTCTTTGCGCCGCTGCCCGCGCACCAGGCCGATTCCCGTTTTCATAATGGCAAACAGGAAGATGTACAGAAACGCGACCAGCAGAATACGTCCTGCGAACAAGACCACATCAATCATGGGCGGCCCTTCTTACCTTTGTTGCTGCGCGAAAACGTATTCCGTGGTGCCAATGGTGATGGTGTCGCCGTCGCGCAGGGGCGCAGAAGTGATCTCGCGGCCGTTCACCAGCGTGCCGTTCGTGGAGTTCTGGTCGGTAATGACCCAGCAGTCGCGGCCGCGCGCGATGGTTGCGTGGTAGCGACTGGCGCCCATGTCGGCAATAACAATGTCGTTGTCGGTTTCGCGGCCGAGCTTGACGTTCGAGGCGCTCAGGGTGAAACGCTTGCCCGTGATGCGCTCGGTGAGCGTGGCGCGCAACGGTTGCGCCTGGGGAAGGTCCATGCGGGGGCGTGCGCCGGCTGCTGCTGCGCCAGCTGCTGCGCCGGCTCCAGCCGCTGCGACTGCGGCGCCCGCACCCAAGCCGGCTGCTGCGGCAGCACCTGCGACGGCACGGCTCCGCGGCGCGTCGCTGTCAAGGGAGAACTGCTCGTAGCCGTCTTCGCCCGGGTAGTCGTCGTAGTCGTTAGCGCCTGCGTTGCTGTTGGCGTCGCGCGTGGTGTAGTCGTTGAAGCCGTTGTACTCGTCGTATTCGTCGTACGTGTCGTAAGGGTCGGCTTCGTAGGGCTGCGGAGCACGACGAGAATGATCGATATGCTGCATCTGAGCAGGGTTTTCGCGTCCTGCACGCGCGCCGTGACCTTCGAATCCGTAACGCGCCATTTCTTCGTCGCGCAGGCGAGAGACAATGGGCGAGGCCACGCATTCGGCAATAACGTCGAACTTGCCGTGCTTGAGCGTGGGGTCGGCAATGAAGCGCACGAGCGGCTTTCCGTCAAGCGACAAACCCGTGTCGTGAGCGCGCGCAACAAGGTACGTTTCCGTTTCGCCCGCCAGCGTGGGGTAGTACCCAAACAGGCGATGGTCATCGTCTTCGTTGACCAAAACGGTGTAAAGCGTGGGGGCAATTTGCTTGCCGGCGCCCACCATCTTGTTCCGCTTCATTTGCTTTTCGCATTGTTTAGCTATCTGAACAGGGGAAATAGGTGCGCTGACCATTCTGTCTGCGGCACCTTCAATGGTGTCTTCCATTTTATTTTCTACGCGCGAAAAAAACCCCATGAGTGCTCCTTTAAATCAAATGCTGCGTATTAAGGGCATTTTTACATATCATCCTATTGTGCCATTTTACGAGGCGCGCCGCATACACGCCGTGCTTTTTTCACGGAGAAGCCACGTTTTGTTGTGTGCGAAGTCGTTCGCGCGCTTTTTTTGCGGCGTTCTGTGGGTTTCTGGAGCGCAAGGGAAGGGCGGTGTCGCCAGCGCGGCAGTGCGGCGGTGTGCCGGCGGAAGAGCGGCGGCGTTCGGGGCTCAGGGGAAGCATTCGGGCGGCGTCGGCGTGGTGACTGCGGCGGCACCCAGTGCTCAGGGCCGACTGAAGGGGCTGTCGCGCGGCGCTTACACCTGGGTAACCAGCTCGGAGATCAGGCGAATCGCAAAGAGCACCAGCACAACAAGCATGATGGGACGCACGATGGCGCTTCCCTTCTCCGTAAATTGCGTTGAGCCAATGTAGCTGCCTGCCATATTGAACAAGCCGCCAATGATTCCCAGCGGGAACAGGCATGTTCCGTTATAAGCGAAGACAGCCAGCGCGGTTAGGTTCGTGGTCAGGTTCACGCATTTCGTCACGCCCGCCGCGCGGCGGGCTCCCAAGCCGCCAACGCTGGTGAGCAGCAGCATGAGAAACGTGCCGGTGCCAGGGCCGTAGAAGCCGTCGTATGCACCAATGACCAGCGAAACTGCCAGGCAAATCGTGAGCGTTTTCCGGCGCGACCAGTCGGCGTCGGCTTGCCCCAGGTCTTTGTGGCGCAGCACGTAAAAGCCCGCAATGGGGATAACGATCAGCATGAAAATGCGCAGGAAGTTGTCAGACGCCAAAAGGCTCAGGTTCGCGCCGATGTCCGACCCGATGAGCGCAACCACCACGCACGGCGCGCACAGCCACGCCACCATGTAACCTTGCCGCGCGTATTTCACGGTGGCAACGATGGTACCCATGGCGGACGAGACCTTGTTCGTGCCAATGGCCAGGTGAAGCGGCAGTCCCGCAACGGCGAACGCGGGCAGGGCAATCAGGCCGCCGCCGCCGGCAATCGAGTCCACGTACCCTGCCAGGAACGATCCCCCGATGATTACGAGAATGCCCCACCAGGGAATGAGTCCATCGGCGGTCACGATTGAAGATATGAGTGCGAAAAAATCCATGCGGTGCACTTTACTCTATGCGGCGAAGTTGGGGAAGGGGAAGCCGCGATTTTTGCTGTGCGGTGCTCGTTGGGCGTTGACGGCGGAGGCGCTGGTGGTGCGGGTGCGGTGGGGAAGCGGCGCGGCGGTGCAGGTGCGGTGCGCGCGTGGCGGGGGAGCGGCGCGGTGTGTGGCCCGCCCCCCTTCGCCTTCGCAGCCGTTTGCTTGCGGCGACTGCGTGAGGCCTTGCGTCTGCCGCTGCTCTGCTGCTGGATTGGTGCGGGTACGGCGTTGCCCCTCTACGCACGTCCTTGATCCAAATCGGGACGAATTGCTCCTCCTCCCGCATTGGCGACACCCCCCTTGTTGGAAAAGAGGGGGCGAATTCGGGCAAATCGACGATAATCGGTGGTCGGCGATTCGGCAGGGAGGCGTGCCTCAGTCGCGCAATTCTCTGAACTGGGGTTTTGTCGGAGCGTTTTCCTCGTTTCGTCCCGCATGCCGGAAAACGGCCCGATTTGCGCCTTGCGACCACCGATTATCGTGCGTTTGCCCGAATTCGGGGGCGTTTTCGCAACAACCGCCCCTTCGCGATGCCACTGGCGATTACTGGAATTCCGTCTACGCCGCACCTTTGCGCTTTTTGCGTGACAGGAGTAATATAAACCCGTAAAAAATTTCGGAATTAAACCAAGGAGGTTTTCATGAAAGTTGCAGTACCTTGCGATACCCCGTTTGGCCTGAACGCTCAGCGCAGCGGCCACTTCGGACATTGTGCGTTCTTCACGGTTGCCACTATCGAGGGCAACGAGGTAACCGACGTTCAGGTTGTGCCGAACGTTGATCACGATGAAGTCGGTTGCGGCGGCGTTATTGATTTCGCGTTGAGCCTGGGCATTGATGCCATCATTGCGGCGGGCATGGGCGTTCCGCCGTTCACGCGTTTCACGAACGGTGGCGTGAAGGTGTATCTGGAGCAGACGCAGCCTATCGCCGGCGACGCCATCAAGGTGCTCATGGACGGCAAAGCGGTGGAAATGTCGCTTGACCAGGCATGCGCTCACTAGGAGTGTAGTGTGCTGACCGCGAGCGTTACGGATGTTCAGTTCCCTTTGCGAATGCATTGCTCGTGAGCAGTTTTAGTTTCTGCGTGTTAGCTTCGTGGGCGTATGGGTTTATGTTCCGGTGCCTGCAAGCCGGACGTTTTAGCTTTCTTTATGAGTTGGACCGCTGTGTTTGCGCGTGATGCTTTTCTTGGACTTCGAAAGGGAGGTTCGGGCAAGGCATTGTTTGTGAACGCAGCGGTTTTTTTCGCTCCCGTTTTCTTGTCTCGATTATTGCATCCTGCCGCGTTCCCTTGCTTGTCTCATGCTGCTGTCGTGCCGTTCCTTCGCTTGCTCCTTGTTATCTCGCAGCGTTTTTCGCTTCTCTCTTGTTCCCGGCATCGCCTCTTTCTGACCCCCTATCTCCTTCTTCTCGCCCCTTTTTTCGTTTCTGGGGCATGTTGTTGAATTTTGGGGCTGAAATTCGAAGTTGATGTAGGTTGGAAGTAGGTCAAAATTCATTTTTGGTCCGATGCTGCAATATGCTTCAATTGAGAATAACTTTGAACTGGGTATTTAGAAATGCGAATTTTCCGCAATCCGCGTGTTTGCTGAAAATGACTCGTTTCGCGCTTCTGACCTACTTCCAATCTATCACAACTTCGAATTCAAGGGCATTTTTTCAACATCATGCAGCTTTTTCGCGTTTGCAAGCGGCGGTGCTGCTTGCCGTGTCGTATAGTGAGCGCATGATGAACAGCGATAACAACAATAAGCGTCAGATTGAGGGGCAGCGAAGGGCGGCGCCTCGGAAGCGTGTTGCTTCGGAGCGCTCGGTTGGCGAGCGGCAAGGCGCGGCGTGTCGCGGGGATATGGGGCAGCGCTCGAGGGTTGGGCGTCAAGAAGGCGCTGCGTCCCGTCCGGGAATGGAGCATCGACCTGGGGCTGCTTCGCGTCGTCCGGGGACGGACTGCCGACCTGGGAAAACAGCGCGCCCTGCTGCGCAACGGCGCGCGCGCCCGGCACCGCGCCTGTCTGCACCTGCGGCCCCTTCGCGCTCCTCGGCGCGCCTGTCTGCACCTGCGTCGGGGACATCGCGCAGCGCTGAACGCCCTTCAGCGCGCCCATCCTCGCGTGCTTCGGCACCCGCGCGCTCCGCTCGTTCTATGTCGGCGGCGCCAATGCTTTTCGGCATTGACCTGCGGATTATCGGCGCAGTGCTCTTGATTCTTGTTGTCGCTACCATATTGGTTGTGCGTGGATGCTCGGATCCGGAGTCTTCGTCTGCCGCTTCTGCCCCGGCGGCTTCCGCAACGCCAGTGGCCGAGGAATCGCAAGTTGACATCGAAACATACCGTGACCAGGTGTTTTCCTGGCTTGAGGATGATTACGCCGAAGCATTGATGACCGCCGCCGAAACAGACGCGGACGCCGCGTGGATTGTCTCTCACATTGATTGCTACGCGGTGGACGGCTCTTCGGTGCAATACAAGTTGCTGAAGCTAGCGGCGACAGAACCGCAGGCGCGCCCCTTCGTGCGAAATTGGCCCGATTGCTACCCCTCTGACCAGGCGGGATCGTGCTCGTCGGGGTGGGACGGCCGCGTGCCGCGCTTGTACCAGTGGGACGAGCGCTGGGGCTACACTCTCTACTGCAACACCACGTTTGCACTTACGGGGTGCTGCCCCACGTCGCTTGCCATGGTGTACCAGGGGCTTACGGGCGCATCCGACCGATCGCCATACGACTTGGGCGTTATGGCGGCACGCGGAGGGTACATGGATTTCTTCAACGGTA
This sequence comes from uncultured Eggerthellaceae bacterium, assembly GCA_934630905.1. Classification (GTDB taxonomy): domain Bacteria; phylum Actinomycetota; class Coriobacteriia; order Coriobacteriales; family Eggerthellaceae; genus CAKUOV01. The sequence goes on along the minus strand of CAKTXN010000035.1, from coordinate 10,639 downwards.
CCGACGCGGCGTTCCTTACGAATTGTGCTTCTGAGCTGGGATTGAACTGTCGTCAGCTTTCCGTTTCCTCGGATTCCATCACGTCGGCGCTTTCTGCGGGCGAGGTCATTATCTGCAATGTGGGTCCGGGCGATTTCACCACGGGCGGGCATTTTATCGTGCTTGCTGGTCTGGATAGCGCGGGCGATGTTGTGGTGAACGACCCGTTCTCGGCGGAGCGCTCGGCGGTGAGCTGGCCTGCGCAAACGATTGCAGGGCAGACGAAGACGCTCTACGCCTACTCGCTGGCATAGAGCGCCTTCCTGCGTCGGGCACTGCTGGAAGGCGCGTGCGGCGTTGCGAATCGAGTCACGTGCCGGGCGCTGCTGTCGGAAGGCGCAACCCGCCGTGCCCGCCGCTGCCATGAAGCCCGCTCGCAATCCGCCGACCGTGCCGGACGCGCCGGCTGTCGCAACCTGCAACCCGCCGTCTTCGCTCGCCGGTCGCCGCTGCCCGCGCTCGCCGGTCGCCGCTGCCCGCGCTCGCCGGTCGCCGCGCCGCGCCTTCCCGCGCCTACTTCTTCCCGCGTTCGCGCATGTCAGTCCTGATTTCCTCAAGGCAGCTTACGGGGATGCACCCGTCCGCGCGAAGCGAGCTTATTGCCTTGCCCATAACGGCGAAATTGAGCTCGGTACCTTCGCCGTCGGGCACGTAATCCACGGCGCAATCAGCGTCGATGCCAAAATGACCTGCGGTTTCAACGGCGTCGATGTTCGCGCCCAGGAAAATAAACTCCCAGCCGTAGCGCTCTTTTTGCTGCTCGATCATCTTTTTCACCTTGTGCGCGGAGAATTCGCGACTTGAGTTTTCCTCGCCGTCGGTAATGATCACGAACAGGACCTTGTCGGCGCGGTACTCCTTCGCGGTGCTTTTCTGCGCCGCCGCAATTTTGTTGATAGTGCGTCCAATGGCGTCAAGCAGCGCGGTGGAGCCGCCCACGCGATACTCCCGCTCGGTGATGGGCGCTACGGCGCGCACGTCAATGCGGTCGTGCAGCAGCTCGTAGTAGTGGTCGAACAGCACAGTGGTTATCCGACACTCGCCGCGCTCTTCTTTCTGCTGCTCAAGCATGGAATTGAAGCCGCCGATGGTGTCTTTTTCCAGTCCGCTCATCGAGCCGCTTTTGTCCAGAATGAACGCAACTTCGGTTAGGTTCGTCTTCGTGTTTGCCTTCTCATTCGCCTTCATGGCAAGCCTCCTTGGTCTTGGGTTCGTTTGCATCGTTTCCCTTAATGCAGTTCCCAGTATGGAGAAGGAGGCCCCCTTGCAGGTCGCTTTCAAAGCGACATCGGGAAAGGCGGCGGCGCGGGGCTGCTGGCGGGCGATGGCGGCGGCGCGGTGTCTCTGGCGCGCGAACGCGTTGGTGCGCCGTTGGTGCCGGACAAGATGGCGGCGCGATAGCGGCGCGGAGCCGCCGACAAGGCCGCGCTGCCCCGGCGCTCCGACTTTAGCTTGCGCCCAAAAGAGGCTGGTCGTACTTGAAGAGCACTTCGTTTATCTCGAAGATGTCGTATTTGCCGCGTACGATGAAGAACTCCACAATGACGTCGAACAACTGGCTGTGGGAGAGCGTGTAGCCGGCGCGTTCGAGCAGGTCATTTGTCTCTTCCAGGGAAAGATCCAGGGCGATTGCCAGTGCGATGATTGTTCGTTTCCCGGGTGTGTACCCTTTGCCGGTGCGGATTTTCGAGAACAGCTTGCGGCTGATGTTGGCGCGCTTGTAGACTTCGACATCGGTTTTGCCTTTGGCGTCGATCAGACGCAAAAGCGTTGCGTTGAACGGTTCGTCCAGGTTTTCGATAACGGCGTCAAGCCCCGTGGGTGCGGGTGCAGCGCCAAAATCAGGTATCGGGCTTTCGGTGATGGCGGCATCGGCGCAGGTGAAGGGTTCATCGAGAGGGAATGAGCCGGCGAATGCGGTGGCTGCGACTGCGGTTGCATCGCCGTCAGCGTCAGCGAATGCGGCAGTAACTGCTTTGTCGGTCGCTTCGCAGGTTGCGGCATCGGCATCGGTGGTCCCCGCCTCTCCTTCGCTTGCCGTCCGTTCTTCATCGGTTATCGATACCGAGGTTGTGACCCTTGCTGCGCCTGCCATCTGCGCGCCGCGGCGCCAGGGTCTCAAAAGGCGCGCGGCTCGCTGGGGACGGTCAATGAAATGTTCGTCCACGTAGTTCTGGTCAATGTAGCTTTCGACGTCGCCCAGCAGCTGCTCGCTTAGTTCGAAAGCCGTCTGATCGTAAATGGCCAGGTACACGTCCATGTCGTGCGTTTCCAGGAAATCCCTGATGGCGCAAGTGGCAATGCGCAAGGCATCGGCTTTCGGATAGCCGAAAATGCCGCTTGAAATGAGCGGGAAGGCAATGCTCGCGCAATCGTTTTCTGCCGCCAATGCGAGCGATTCTGTGTAGGCGCTGCGCAGCAGGCGCTCGCTTTCTGCGGCGTCTTGCTGGTAGTAAACGGGCCCCGCGGCGTGGATGACGAACTGCGCCGGCAAAGCGAATCCCGGCGTGATTGCGGCTCCGCCCGTTTCAATGGGCGCTACTTTGTTGCAGGCGGCCTGCAATTGTGTGGGGCCTGCGGCTTTGAAGATGGCGCCGCACACGCCGCCGCCCATTGCAAGCTGGGGATTCGCAGCGTTAACGATGGCGTCAACGTTCATGCGGGTTATGTCTTGACGGACAATGGTGAACGGCATTTGTGGCTCCTATCTGCGGTAATCGCGCTTTTGAGCGTAGATTGCCGCGCGTGCTTTCGTAAAAGTATACGCCGATTTCTGCGTTTCGGCACATTGTCGCACAGGACTGCCGATTTGCATGTCCCGCGAATAGGACAGGGTTTGCTGATGGCCGTCTTGCGTGTTGCGTGAATCGTACTGGTATTGTTGCAGCTGTAGGAGGATGTTCTTCTGTGTAGCGGCCTTTTCGAATGCGTCCAACCCGTATATCACGGTTGTTCGTGCTTCTTGCGCGTCGATTCCCGCTGCCATCTTGGATAGGGAGCCCTCTTTTCTGGTTCTGCCGCCCATGTTGTCAAAAAATCGGTGTCAAAACGCGCAAATCGACGATACGGGGCAGTTCGGAGAGGGCTTGCTGCTCCGTTTGCCTCCAGGCGATTTCTGCGACCTGGGGTTTTGCTGGATGTCGTTGGCCTCAACGGCTTCGGACGCCCTTTCCGCACCTCCCCACCTGCTCCGTACCGTCGATTTGGGCGTTTTCGGGGCGAAAAAACGACAAGCTGATTGGGGACGACGACCTGCTGGATTTCCGCACTCGCGAAACGGGCCAAGATGAGGGGCTTCCGGGCAATTATATCCATGGCGGGTCGCTACGAAAAAGCAGTTCGCTTAATAGTTTACTTTTCTCGAAATCGCACCGTAGATTCTCTTTGCGCCTGTTCAATCCAGCTTTGCGGTTTATGGTTCTTGCCAGCCGTTCGAGCTCTGTGCCGCTCCTGATGGACTTATCGGTGAATCGAACTACGTCGTATCCTGCTTCGAGCATAAGATGGTCTCGTTTCTTGTCGTTTACGTGGTTGTCCTCAATCCCGTGTTGGCTGCCGTCGTATTCAACGATAAGGTTCGCCTCGCGCCACACGATGTCGCCATGAAGAATCTGCTTTTCTCCGAAGCGAACCTTGCTGGGCAGGTTCACTTGTATTTCATGGTTGAGCAGAGGTGCGGGCATGCCGAACCCGCCTAGGCGTCGCGGAAGCGTCATGGTAATGGCAAGAATCGATTCCCGCGGTGATGCCGAGCCGTCAAGCACGTATTGGCAAGCTTTCTTGGCTAACTTTATGCCAGTCATTCCTTTCGACTTATCGAGATATGCGGTAATTCTTTGCCTGGACGTAAGTGGCTCGCGCTTGTATCGGGTCTCCTCGTTGCCAATTCTTGCGTATGTGCCGCATAACTCCATGCCGTATAGAATGAGCGCCTCGAAGGACAGGTAAGTCGCTGCCTCTAGGAAACAAAGTTCGGGACTTGCGACGTAAGTGTCGCGGTTGATTTGTCTGAACGACCATTTGGGGTAAGTTAAGTCGCGATGGTGAAAAGAGATATTTTCCACGTGATGCTTGTTTCTTTCGTTTGCCACCAGGGCGTGCAGCGTCTCGTTTTCATCGAGGCCCAAAACCAAACGGCGGGCATCGTTCAGGGCGGCGGCACTTTGGATGTCCGACGGCGCGGGGATTGCTCTCGTTTTCTTTGTTTCGTTCAGGTCGCGACGCAACCAGTATTTGCTTGCAGTCTGGTGGGAAAGAAAGATTCTTGGTGGGATCATGACGCTCCTAACTTTTTGACGGCATCATGACATGCGCCGCTATCAAAATCCCATCAAAACGGGCCATATCGCTATCAAAAAGTTGACAAAAAGCTATCAAGATCGATTTTTGCGGGTTGCGGCAATCGCGAAAGACGCTGCTGGTCGTCGCTTGCTTGCCAGGTTTGATCTTGTGGGTGTGCGACCGCGAGAGAGGCAGCGCCGCCAACCGTTTGCGAAGCGAGGTTGCCTTTTTGGGCGTGGCGCAACGAGCGGAAAGGTTGGGCATCGATTGTTTCTGCAGCTGTCGGGTTCTTAGGGTATGCGACCGGATCGTCTTTTCGTTGAGACGCTGCGCGATTGGGCGGCTGCTCTTTGCATGCGTGCGGCAGGATTAACGTTCGTGCGGCCGCTAGAAATCAGTCGGGATGATTCTTGGAATACGGACGAGGATCGAATCATCAAGCGCGCTGCCCGGCGAAAGAAAGTAGCGGGGTTTGGGGTTGAGCGAGTGTTTGTGGGTTGTTTCCGCTCTTTTCGGTTTCATGTTGTCGGAAAATCGGCGACAAAACGCCCAAATCAACGGTACGGGGCGGTTCGGAGAAGGCTTCTGCTCCGCTTGCCTCCAGGCGATTTCTGCGACCTGGGGTTTTGCTGGATGTCGTTGGCCTCGACGGCTTCGGACGCCCTTTTCGCGCCTGCGACCTGCCCCGTACCGTCGATTTGGACGTTTTCGGGGCGAAAAAACGACAAGCTGGTCAAGAAGAAAGGAGAGTGGGGGAGCGCGTAGGCGCGGGACGGGTGTAAGAAAGGATGGGCGGGCATGGGAGAGAACGGACAGGCATGGGGCAACACGGTGCTGGTATGCGGTGGGGTGCTGCGGGTGTTGCGAAGCTGGTGCAAACGGGCAGGTGGGCATGAGGAAGGGGATGGAGCAAGGAGGAAACGGAGTAAGGGGGCGGAAGAGTGATTTGGTGGGGCAGGAAAGGAGACTGATTCGTGGGGCGTGTTGGCGGGGAATCGTTCGGAAAAGCGGGCAAGAGATATGGGTGCGGGGAAATGCCGAGCGGCGAAAGCGTAAGGAAGGGTGTAGGCGTCGGGAAGTGCCGGGCCAATTGGGCCGCTGCACAAAGCGGCGAAGACATGGGGAGAGGCAGGTGGTAGGAAGGATACAGTAGGAAGAACGGGGTGGGTGCTCGGGTCGGGTAGCCGGTCGCGCGCAGCGGTTTGACTTTGTGGGTCGGACCAATTGGGTCGCAGTGCAAAGCGGGCAAGGCATGGGGAAGGAGCAGATGATGGGAAGGAACTGGGCCAATCCGCGCAAAGCGGGCGAGGGACGTGGGAAAACGCTGGGCGGCGAAGGCATGGGGAAGGAACGGGCGAATCTGCTAAACGGTCGCCAGATTGCAGGCATGGGGGAGGGCAGGACGGGCTGCTGGGCGGTGAATCGTGCGAGGAGGGAAGGGGAAGCGGACAGGAAAGGGGAAGAAACGCTCATGGGTGTCTGCTCGCCGCGCCTCATCTCGCGGGTCGTCCTGCTCACGGCTTGCCGGCAACGGGCGAGGTCGGCGCTGCGTCTCATCTCGCGGGTCATCCTGAAGGAAGAAACGCAGGTCCGTCAGGACGCCTGGCGCGCTATGTTCCAGGACACATCCGACTTTGTTCCGAATATGTTACAATTTCGCAGTTTCTGACCTCATTCAGCTCCTAAAAAGCGATTGTTTTGCTATCATTAATACCGACTGTTTTTGCTTGAGTGTTATATGAATCGAGGTGACATTATGGCTGAATCAGAAACGGGAGAATCCGCCGTTTCGAAGCAAGATGAAGCCATTTGCGCCGTCAGCCGTACATCGCGCCTTGGGTCAAGTTGTATCAATAGAGGGGTGCCTTCCGAAATGCGAGGGCGCCCCTCTGCTTTTCCGTGAATAAAGCCAGGTCAAGGCACGTAACCTCCCATAACAAACTGTTTCCTGCCAATGCCGTAACGGCGGGAATGGAGATACAAAGCGATTATCGGAAACAAGGAAAAGAAAGGAAGATGCGAAAGACATGAAAGCAAGTAATGCAAACAAAGTCATCTCGGTTTTGCTGAGCGTTGCCATGTGTCCCATGATGGTGCCCACCGCAGCGTTCGCGGCCGATGACGGTGCAGCATCGGGTGCTTCCACCGCGGTCGAGCAGGCTCAGCCCGCTGATCAGGCAGAAGCCTCTGGCACGGGCGCAAGCTCGGGCAATACGCTTGCCGCACAGCCCGAAGCAGCTGAAGCTGCAACCGGTGAAGCAGCAGCTGGCGAAGCGGCCGGCGAAGCGGCAGCACCTGCGGCAGTTGCGCAAGTTGGTGAAACCGCCTACACCACGCTCGAGGACGCCTTTGCTGCGCTGAACAGCAGCAATCGTGCGCTGACGCTGCTCGATGAGAGCGCGTGGGATGCGGCAAAGCCGGTATATTACAAGGCGGGTGAGGTGAGCGGCTATGTTGCTAAGCTGACCGATGCCCTTACCGCAGCTTACAAGGCCAATGCTGGTGACATCACTATTGTGTGCCGTCCTGGCTCTGACCTGGGCGCCATGACGCACGGCCACGTGGCGGACAACATTACCATTTATGGTAACGGCGCTTACATCTCTGGCGGCGAATGCGACCTTGAGGTCGATACGTATCAGTACAGCCGCGAGACGGGCAAGCAGACCAACGATGCCGTAACCGAACTTGCGGGCAAGACCATCACGATCAACGCCTATGATGTTGACAACCTGAGCGTTTGGGGTCAGCGCAATACGAATGCCACGGTAAATGTCAATTTGACGAACTGCGATGGCAAGGCCTTTGGCACCACTAATCCCCAGCGCGTTTACATCAGCGGCACGTCGGGCATGAACAACATCACGCTGACGGATTGCGATTTCATCACGGCCGCAACTGCAGTGTACTCGAACGCCGATGGCGCAGTTGCAATCAACAACTGCTCCTTTACGGGCAGCACCGTGCCGGTCAACTTCAATCACAAGGCGTCCGGTGCGCAAACGGTGACGGTTTCGAACTCCACGTTTACGAACTGCGGAACCACTGGTGACTGGGCTGCGTTTGCGGCTCCCGCACGTTTTGTCAACTCTGGAACGGGTGCCCTGAACGCAACGATCAACGGTTGCTCGTTCGCGGGCACGGTAGGCGTGAACGGCGACATTCTTATCGGCGATGGCCGCACGGGCAAAGAGTCGAAAGAAGTTACGCTCACCGTTACGAACACCGCAGCTAACGTTCAGGCTCAGAAGCCTGGTTATTACGGCGAAGGCACAACGGTAGTGGACGCATCGCTTAAGGGCGAAGTTGCAACTACGGCAGCCAAAGGCCTTGATGGTGCATCCATCGAGTCCATTGTTACGCCTGCTCCCGCGGCGGTTGCGAAAGTGGATGGCACGAGCTATCCCAGCCTGCAGACAGCCATTGACGCGGCCAAGGATGGCTCCACCGTGCGTCTGCTGGCAGATGTCGCGCTGACCGAGACTGCCGTGTTCCCCGCTGGCAAGACGGTACACATCAATCTGGTAGGCCACAACATTACGGCTACGGGTACGGCGCTGCGCATCAACGGCAAGACGGACATTCAAAGCACGGGCGGTACCGGCACCATCGAGTCCACGGGTAATGTGGCCGTGGCAGTCGGCGACAATGCTAAGGTGACCGTATACTCCGGCACGCTCAAGGGCCGCGAGGGCGCAGTGATCACCGGTACGTCTACTGGCGCGACCATTGAGATCAGAAACAACAAGGCAACTCTTATCGCCACTGATAACGCTGTCATCGCCGGCAACGGCAGTAACCGTGAGGGCAAGCCCAACACGATCCTCGTCAAAGGCGGCACCTTCATCGGCGGCATCGAGTCCGAGGGCTACATCGCCTGCGGTATCTACGCTCCGTGGAATGACAACATCACCGTCAGCGGCGGTACCTTCAACATCACCAATGGTGCCGGCATCGTTACTCGCGCTGGTACTGCGAAGGTCACGGGCGGTACTTTCAATTGCACCGGCGACGGCACGGGCTGGGTCGGTGACAACAAGAACCAGATTCCCTGCGCCGCGCTGGTCTTCGACAAGGCTGCGAACTATCCTGCACTGACAGATGATTCCCAGATTCTGGTTTCCGGCGGTACTTTCTCAACTGACCCCGCCGCCAACGGTGCAACTTTGGCTGATGGCTATGGTGCTACGAAGAATGACGATGGCATGTACAAAGTGGCGAAGTTGCAGCCTGTTGCAGCAATCGGCGACGCCAACTATGACACGCTTGGCCAGGCTATCACTGCGGCTCAGGCCACAGCAGGCGGCGCTACCATCAAGCTGCTGAAGAGTATCGAGACGAGTTCGTATTACGAGGTCAAGGGTGATAATCCAGTAACCATTGATTTGAACGGCTTCAATATCACCGGTAGCGGTATCAGCGGCCTGTTCTATGTGACTGCGAGCGGCGACCTGACCATCACCGGTGAAGGTACTGTCACCGCAGTTGAGGAAAACAGTGCGGCTATGGCTGTGTGGGTGCGCTCGCCCAAGGCCAAGGTCACTCTTGCGGGTGGTACTTACACGCAGCAGATTAGCAACACTAAAGACACGCACTTTGATCTGATTTACGTTGAGCGTGGTACTGCCGAGATTACGGGCGGCAAGTATGAGGCATATACTCCCGAGTGGACGCTGAACTGCAAGGACGAGCACTACAAGTCCGGTGAGGCCAAGATCACCGTCACTGGCGGTACGTTCAACGGGTTTGACCCGGCCAACAACCTGGCCGAGGGCGCGGGCACGGTATTCACGGCTCCCGGCGTTGGTATCACCAAGAACGAGGACGGCTCCTTCACGGCAGCTGCCGGCATGACCGCCCAGATTCTGGACAAGGACGGTAACTCCGTCAAGGCATGCGCCACCCTGCAGGCTGCTATCGACGCAGCTCAGGACGGCGAGACCGTGACCCTGCTGGCGGATGCGACCGAGGACGTGGTCATCAACAAGAACATCACGCTTGACCTTGGCGGCAAGACGCTGACGAACACGAATGCCGGCAAGGCAACGATCTCCGTGCAGGGCGGCACTGTCACCGTGAAGAACGGTAATGTTCTGGGTGGCACCAGCTACTACAACATCGAGGTTACGAAGGACAGCAACGCCAACCTGACGCTGACAGATGTGACCGCTACGGCGGGCAACGCCGACTCCTCCATGATTGACAACTGGGGCACTCTGACCATCGAGAGCGGTTCGTATTCGGGTGGTCTGGACGTTGTGAAGAGTGAGGAAGATTCGACGCTCACCATCAACGGTGGCAAGTTCGAGCTGAGCCATGCGGTATCGGGTTATACCGCTGTCATTCTCGCCTACGGCAACACGACGATCACTGGCGGCGAGTTTATCCAGAGTCTGACCACCACAGGACGGTGGAACCACCCGCAGGTTGTCGCGACTGGTGTTGTGGAAGGCCATACCGCTATCACGCGGGTTACCGGCGGCCACTTCGTCAACAAGCTGTCTAGGGAGAACATTTTCCGCGGCATCGGCAAGGGCACTTCTGACAACTTCGAGGTTTCCGGCGGTACGTTTAATAAGAGCATTTCCGAAGACTACTGCGCCGATGGCTTTATTCCTACCAAGAACGCGGATGGCACCTATGGCGTCAAGGAAGGCCACTATGTTGCCCAAGTCGGCAGCACGAAGTACGAGACGCTGGTCGACGCGATCCGTCTGGCTGCAAAGGGCAAGACCATCCAGCTACTGACGGATGTTGAGCAGAATACCCAGCTGACCATCGGCAAGAGCATCACGCTGGACCTGAACGGCAAGACCATCAAGAACACGGTGGGCATCTGGGGCGATAAAGCCAACGCCATCCTGTCCATCACAAATGGCGCCAAGGTGACCATCACTGGCAACGGCACCATAGATGCCATGAAGAACGACTGCTACACCATCAACGTGGTGAAGGGCGACTTGACCATCGAAAACGGCACCTTCTACGGTAACGTTAGCGTGGTTCAGGTGCAGGAGGGCACCCTGTCCGTCAAGGGCGGCACCTTCGACCTGCACCAGAAGATGACTGACGGCAAGGGCGAGAACAGATACCTCATCAATTGCATCGACAGCGCGTATGCGAATGGCAGCGCGAATGTTGCCATCAGCGGCGGCACGTTCGTTGGCTTCGACCCCAACGTCTCCCCCGAGCAGAAGGTGGACGGCAAGGCTCCCAGCTTCGCGGCTCCCGGCGTTGGTATTACCAAGAACGAGGACGGCTCCTTCACGGCAGCTGCCGGCATGACCGCCCAGATTCTGGACAAGGACGGTAACTCCGT
>CAKTXN010000034.1 GCA_934630905.1 uncultured Eggerthellaceae bacterium | reverse complement strand
GTTCTGCACCGAGCCTTCCGTTTTTGTTGTCTGAGGGGCAAAAGGTATTTTTTGTCCCGCCCGTAATTGATGTCCCAAGAACCGCAACGGTTGATGAAATTACGGAAGGTGCCGGAGGCGACTACATTGTTCGCTTCAGCTCGGTGCGCGATAAAACAACGGCGGGAAAGCTCCTGGATTGCCACGTTCTGTTGAGCAAAGACGATTTGGATGCCACCTCTGCAGCACTTGCCGATAGCTCGTTTATCGATTATGACGTGATTGACGTTGAAATGGGTCATTTAGGGCTGGTAGAAGCCTTAGAGCAGATGCCTGCCCAGTTCTTGCTGCGTGTTGCCGCCGATGACGGCTACACGTTCTCTATTCCTTTTGTGGATGAGTTCATTAGGGAAGTTGACCCCGAGAATAAGGTTGTAAGCGTGGATATCCCTTCGGGACTTCTTGAGTTGTAGGAGGCGCATGCTATGCGTATCGATACGCTTTCCACGTTTCCCGATATGTTCAGCTCGGTTATGGGTGCTTCCATTATGAAGCGCGCCCAAGATAAGGGCTATCTTGATTTTCATGCGCACGATCTGCGCGAATGGACTCATGATCGTCATCGCACAACCGATGATGATCCTTATGGCGGCGGTCAAGGGCTTGTCATGAAATGCGAGCCCATCTTTGAGGCATACGACAGCCTTGTTTCTGGTTGCGATGCGGCGCCCTATACCATTTTGCTTTCTCCGTGCGGACGTCCGTTCAATGATGCGTTTGCCACTGAGCTTTCCGAAAAAGAGCGCATCCTGTTCATTTGCGGCCACTACGAAGGCATTGATGAGCGCGTTTACTCTTTAGCCGATGCCACCATTTCCTTGGGTGATTACGTTTTGACCAGCGGCGAGCTTGCTTCTATGGTCATCATCGACGCGCTAGTGCGCAAAATCCCCGGCGTGTTAGGCGCTGAAAACGGCGCGCAAGACGAAAGCTTCTACGACAATTTGCTTGAATATCCGCAATACACGCGTCCTGCGTCGTATCGCGGCATGGAAGTTCCTGCCGAGCTCTTATCGGGCAATCATGCGCTGATTGCTTCGTGGCGCCGCAAGCAAAGTCTTGAGCGAACGTTGCGTTTGCGTCCCGACTTGCTTGAGGACGCTCCGCTGACTTCCGATGATAGAAGATTTTTGCAATCTTTACTTGAGCAATAATCGCCATCGCTTATAAGCGGTATCATAGGACGTTAGTGATTTTTAGTTGATATGCGACAGGCGCGCAGTGAAAAGAAAGGTTTTGCATGGCCCCTCAGAGCACGTGGGAAAATGAAGTAAACGCATTGCGCGAGAAGCAAACCGCCCCCGTTCCAGAGAAAAAGAAAAGCTCATGGGCGGGCTTTTTTGGCATGCTTATTCTGGTCGTTCTTATTTCGCTTGGCTTGCGTACGTTTGTCTTTCAGCCTTTCGAGATTCCCTCTGGTTCTATGGAAGAAACCATTATGCCTGGTGACATGGTGTTTTCTGAAAAAGTGTCCTATTATTTCAGAACGCCGGAGCAAGGAGAGATCGTCACGTTTAAAGATCCCGATGAGGCGGGTCGTACTCTTATCAAGCGTTGCATTGCCGTTGGTGGTCAAACGGTTGACCTGCAAAACGGCGTTGTGTACGTCGATAATGAACCGCTGAGCGAGGAATACACGAATGCAAAACCGTCGTATCCCCTGAATTCTGCGCGGGTGTCGTATCCGTACACGGTGCCTGAAGGATACATTTGGGTGATGGGCGATAATCGCGATCACTCCCAAGATTCGCGTTATTTCGGTGCCGTGCCGGTAAGCAATGTTTCGGGCCGTGCGTTTTTCACGTACTGGCCGCTGAACAGCATCGGGTTTTTGGAGTAGCGTGTTGCGCGTTGCGGCGCGTTGCGGTACGCGGTGGCATTGGTGTCGTTAGTTGTCGCGAGCGTTTGGACGCCTCCTTCGCGCAAGGCGGTTTGCGTTTTGGCGCTACGGTTATGCAGCGTTTTTACGATAGGGAACAAACCGGTTGCTTCGCCAATCGGATAAAACGAAGAGATAAAAGGAGAGTTATGGCAATCGAAGAAGCGAACGGGCAAGATTCGCAGAAAAATCTTCCCCCGACATTCCAAGACGTCATTATGAACTTGCAGCGTTTCTGGGCCAAGCAGGGCTGCGTAGTGCTGCAGCCTTACGATAACGAGGTGGGCGCGGGCACGTTCCATACGGCAACAACGCTTCGTGCGCTGGGGCCCAACGTGTGGCGCACTGCTTACGTGCAGCCGTGCCGCCGTCCGACTGATGGTCGCTATGGCGAAAACCCGAACCGCATGCAGCACTATTATCAGTTCCAGGTGCTGATCAAGCCTTCTCCCGAGCGCTCTCAGGAACTTTACCTGGAAAGCTTGGAAGCCATTGGCATCAATGTTGCGGAACACGATGTTCGCTTCGTGGAAGACGACTGGGAAAGCCCCACACTGGGCGCCTGGGGTCTGGGTTGGGAAGTGTGGATCGACGGCATGGAGTGCACGCAGTTCACGTACTTCCAGCAGGTGGGCGGCTTCGAGTGCAGCCCCGTTCCCGTGGAAATCACGTACGGCCTTGAGCGCTTGACGATGTATATCCAGGGCGTGGATTCCGTGTACGATATTATTTGGAGCCGTTCGGATGATGGCACCGTATTCACATACGGCGATGTTTTCCTGGAGAACGAGAAAGAGTTCTCTGCTTATAACTTCGAAGTTGCCGACACTGATTTGCTTTTCGGTGAATTCGACCGTTACGAGGCGGAATGCAACCGCGTTTTGGCGCAGGGTTTGCCGCTGCCGGCTTACGACTACGTGTTGAAGTGCTCCCATGCCTTCAACTTGCTTGACGCGCGCGGCGTTATTTCCGCTACGGAACGCATGGGCTACATTTTGCGCGTGCGCACCATTGCGAAGGCGTGCTGTGCCAGCTACTTGGAGCATGTGGTGGGCCAGGCTCCCGTTGACGCTGATGAAAAGGAGGCGTAAAGATCATGGCGAACAAAACGCTTGCTTTTGAGATTGGTACCGAAGAGCTGCCGGCGTTTGACCTGCATAACGCAACTATTCAGCTTGAAAAACTTGCCCACGAGGCATTCGATGCCGCAGGCATTTCCTATGAGTCTATCGCGGTGCATTCCACGCCGCGCCGCTTGATTCTTATTGCAACGCAGGTCCCCGAGCAAACAGAAGCATTCGAGGAAGTGTTCAAAGGCCCGTCCGCGAAAATCGCGTTCGACGCCGAAGGCAATCCCACGAAAGCCGCTTTGGGCTTTGCGCGTGGCAAGGGCGTTGATGCGGCTGATCTTGAACGTCGCGTAGAAAACGGCGTTGAGTACGTGTACGCTACGAAGAGCACGCCCGCAAAGCGTATTGCCGACTTGCTGCCTGATTTGCTATTGGGCCTGATTACGGGCCTGTCGTGGCCGCGTCCTCAGCGTTGGGGCACGCTGAGTGACCAGTTCCGCCGCCCGGTGCGTTGGCTTTTGGCCCTGTTGGGCTCCGAAGTGGTGGATGTTCACTTTGCCGGCCTGACCGCGGGCAACACAACGCGCGGACACCGCTTCTTGGCGCCTGGTCCTTTCGAAGTTGCCACGGCCGATGATCTTCTTCCTGTTTTGGAAAAGGCATACGTGGTTACGTCCGAGGCGCAGCGCGAAGCCATCATTCGTCAGCAAATCAAAGATATCGAAGCGAAAACCGGTCTTGTTGCCGAGCTTCCCGCTAAGGTTATGGCTGAAGTGGTGAACTTGGTTGAGTACCCAACGGCTATGGTGGGAACGTTCGATGAGCTGTTCTTGACGGTTCCGAAAGAGATTATCGTAGACGCCATGTTGGTGCATCAGCGTTACTTCCCGCTGTTCACGGCGGAAGGCGCGCTTACGAACAAGTTCATTGTGACTTCAAACGGCAATCCGAAGTTCGAAGCAAACATCATCGACGGCAATCAGCGCGTTGTTGCGGCGCGTCTGTACGATGCGAAGTTCTTCTACGATGAGGATTTGAAAAAGCCGCTCGAAGCGTATGTTGACGATCTTGAGAACGTTGTTTTCCAGGAATCGCTGGGAACAACGCGTGCGAAAGTGTCTCGTATCGAAGCGCTTGCTGGTGTTTTGGCCGCGGCAACAGGCTTGTCCGATTCCGATATCGCGGAAGCAAAGCGTGCCGCGTTCTTGGCAAAAGCCGACTTGGTCACTGGCGCCGTTGTGGAATTCACCAGCGTGCAAGGCATCATGGGATCCTATTACGCGAAAGCTGCGGGGGAGACCGACCAGGTTGCCCAGGCAATCGCCGATCAGTACCGCCCGCGTTTTGCTGGTGATGATTTGCCTGAATCTGTGGTGGGCATGTGCGTTGCTGCTGCCGACAAGCTTGATACGATTTGCGGCTTGTTTGCGGTTGGCCAGGGTCCCACGGGCTCTTCTGACCCCTTCGCGCTGCGCCGCCAATCCATTGGCATCATTGCTATGCTACAGGCGGGTTTGAATGTCTCGCTTGCCAACGCTATCGATTTCGCCTTGGATTCCTACCAGAAGCAGGGTATTGCGTTTGATAAGGCTGAAGCGCGCGCTCAGATTATCGAGTTTTTTGTGACGCGTACGAAAGTAAGTTTGAAGGATGGCGGCGCAAGCCCCGATGCCATTGATGCTGTTTTGGCAACGGGTGCGTGCGAGCCGGCGGTTCTGATTGCCCGCGTCCGCGCGCTTGAAACCGCTCGCAAGGAAGCAGCCGAGACGTTCGACGATCTTGCTACTGCGTTCGCGCGTGCGAACAATCTGCGCGATGCCGAGCTTGGTAGCACGGTGGATGACAGCTTGCTGGGAGACACCGAGCGCGCCTTGAACGCTGCAATTTCCGAAGCTGAACAGAGTGTGGGCGAGGCGCTGGCACACGATGATTACGCTTTGGCGCTGCAGCAGCTGGCGGCACTGCGCAAGCCCATCGATGCGTTCTTCGAGGACATCATGGTTATGGACGAAAACCTTGATTTGCGTGCGAACCGCCTGAAGTTGCTGAACCGCTTTGTTTCTGTGTTCTCGAGTGTTGCAGATTTCGGTCTTATGGCTAAAGCTTCTAAATAATTAGATTTGACCTGGGAAAACAATGGCTGTCATGCATTTGTGTGACAGCCATTTTTCTTACAAATTGGCAAAATGCCCTATTTTGCGTGATAGACGCACGGGTCTTTTTGCCCCATAGTGAACACCATCACGTTACGAAAACGCACACCTCGATGAAAGGAACGAACATGCCGTTTTTGCCTAAAGGTTTTGAGTGGATCATTATTCTTGTTGTTGCTTTGCTTATCTTCGGACCTAAGAACCTTCCGAAACTCGGCGCTGCTTTTGGCAAGACCGTAAAGAACTTGCGCGAAGGTCTGGGCGACGGTAGCAAGGAAAAGGAAGCTGCCGAAACCGAGGAAGCCGAAGTTGTTGAAGAGGCTCCCAAGAAGCGCGTTGTCAAGAAGGTCGTTGAGGTTGAAGAAGAGGATCCCGACCAGAATCAGAAACAATAATCGAAGGAAATTGCCGGTAAGCCTTCAACGACAAAACTAATTTCCGATAAAAAGGAGCCGTTCTGTCCAAGGACGGCTCCTTTGCTGTTCGCTGCATAAAGATACTGGTTGCTTCTGTGCGATTGCGACTTTTGCTTTAGGAAAAACTGCTACCATGGTACGGTTACAATAATGCAGCTAGCATCGATCGCAAAACTTCGGGGCGTGCAATCTTGAAAGAAGGAAAGGCATGGCGAAAAAACTCAAGCAGCTCTTCGCGGAAGTTTTTGGCTTCGCCTGCTTTCAAGGGTTTCTTTTTGCGCTGTTCGGCATGGGTACCGAAGAAGTAGTGTTTTTCAATGCTGTGGTGCTCAATCGCGGCATTCTTCTTATCGCGCTGCTGTTTGCCGCGGTGACGCTTGGTGTTTTGCGCGCGCTGCCGAAAGATGCGCTGCAACGCCTGATGAGCCCTGTGCTCATGTACATCTACGCGTTGCTGCTTATTGGCGCATCGTTTGTCCTGCCTCTTGCCAACGACATGCCGAATCATAATGCTCCCTTTGCCTTGGAAGCCGCTTGCGGTGCCATCCAGGGTGTTGCGATTGCGCCGCTTTTATGCGCTTGGGGGCGGCTTTTGGGCTCGTATTCTCTTGATGATGCCGCCATTGTGGCCATTGCGGGATCAACGGCGGGTGCTGTGGTGAGCGCGCTTTGCTGTTTTGCCCCTGCACTTTTGGGGTCGTTTGTCATTTACTTGTTGCCACTGGGTGCCGCCTCAACGCTCGAGCTGTGTTTGCGGCAGGTGACTGCGCCGTTTGGTGAAGAACAACCAGAGAATGCTCCCTCAGCAAAAGCAATCGATCTTTCCGTGCGCATTATGAGCGGCGCGTTCGTGTTTGGCGTAGGGTCGGGTTTTGCTCACTCTTTCATGGGAAACGATGGTCAATCGTACGTCTCGTTCCCGGTTTCTTTGCTTATTTTTGCCATGCTGGGTATTGCTGCGCTGCAGATTTTCTTTCGACCGGTTTCGCTGCGGGGAAGTAAGGATGCCGATGAACAGGATAATCCCGCGCAGTTCGTCGCGCGACAAGGCGCTGTGGCGTACGTGTACCGCCTTGCCATTTTAATGATGGTTGCTGGCTTTTTGTTCGCACCGGCGCTTCGGGATTTAACGGTTAATGGGCAATCTATTGTCTTCGCGGGCTTCTTGGGCCTGCTTATGGTGCTGGTTATTGTGTTCTTGGTGAATGCGTTTACCACCGCGCGCGATGCCGCCATGGCGTTTTCTGCGGGGTTTGCCATTCTTTTAGGCGGACAGACGCTCGGTTTGCTCTTGGGCGGTTTGTTCGATACTTTTGTGGATTTTGAGATATATCGGACCTGGGCATTTGCGGTGGCGGGCTTGCTCGTTATGGTGGCTTTTTTATTCCTGTTCACCGAAAACGATTTGGGAGAGTTGGGAACGGTTGCCCAGGCTATCGATAGTTTTGACGAAGCGTGCACGCGCTTGGTGCAAGAGCGCGGTCTTTCGAAACGCGAGGCAGAGATTTTGCCGCTTGCCTTGAAGGGGCGCACGTCCGAGCGCATTGCCGAGCAGTTTGTCATCTCGAAAAGTACGGTGGACACGCACTTGCGCCGTATCTATGCGAAATGCGATGTGCACAGCAGACAGGAGCTTATCGACTTGGGTGAGCGCGTGGCAGAACAGATTGCATCGGGGCGTGTGGAATAGCAACTTAGTTGGCGCAGCAGCAGCCCTCGTTGCGCGGAACAGCAAAGCAGGCGGACGCGAAAACAAGCCGAAACGCTAAAACGCGGGAAAGAAAGGTGTTTTACGTGGCAAGGATTCCCTATTTAACGCTTGAACCCGAAATTGAACAAGCGATTCGTGCCGATAGAACTTGCGGATGCTTGCATCCGCATCGAACGCCCGATGAAGCTGTGCAGCGCCGTGAAGCGAATCCGCATGACGATGCCACGCTTGCGCGTCCGGCGTTCACGCGCGACATAGAGAAAATCATCAATGTACCGGCATACAACCGTTACGCCGATAAAACGCAGGTTTTCTCGTTTGTTGAAGACGACGACATTTGCCGCCGCGGCCTTCATGTTCAGCTGGTGAATCGCGTTGCACAGGGAATTGGTCGCTTGTTGGGGTTGAACACCGACCTTATCGAGGCGATTGCGCTGGGGCATGATGTAGGTCATACGCCGTTTGGTCATGCAGGCGAGCGTTATCTGAGCAAGATTTATCACGGCTACACGGGGCGGTATTTCAATCATAACGTGCATTCCGTGCGCGTCCTTGATAAGTTATATCGCCGCAACATCAGTTTGCAAACACTCAATGGCGCCCTCTGCCATAATGGCGAGTTCGCACAGCAAACGCTTTTCACGGGTTCCATGAACACGTTCGAGCAGCTTGACCAGCTGGTAGAAGCGTGCAATTGCAACGAAGAAACCATTTCCACGCTGCGGCCCATGACGTTAGAGGGTTGTGTGGTGCGCGTGAGCGATATGATTGCCTACCTGGGAAAAGATCGTGCCGATGCGGTGCATATGGGCGTTTTGGATTCGTATAATTGCTTCGATTCCCAGGTTATTGGCAAGAAAAACGCAACTATCATCAATAACCTTACCGTAGACATTGTGAATAACAGCTACGGGAAAGACGTTATCTGCATGAGCGAAGACGCCTTCCAAGACATGAAAACTGCCAAGCGTCAAAATTACGAGTTCATCTATCTTAAAGAAGGTATGGTAGGCGATACAAGCAACATTGTTGAGGAAATGTTTTGCGAGATGTACGATCAGCTGCTGGCTGATCTTTTGGCGGGGCGCGAATCTTCGCCGGTGTTTTGCCATCACATTGCAAAGCTTACGGCTCAATCGATGAGCTTCACGCAGGCGGAATACGTAAAGGAAGATCCGCATCAGATAATCGTTGATTACATTGCCTCTATGACCGATGGCTATTTCATGGATCTCTATCGATATCTGTTCCCCGAGAAAGAAAAAAGCCTGCTCAGAATGGGGTATTGTTCCGATTTACCTGCGCGTTGATCGCTTGGCGTTGGTCGCTGGTTTCGGTGCGCCGGTCGTTGACGCGCATGCGATTCTAAGCGGAGAACCCTTCATCGACAAGCAAGTTGTCGCCATCGGCCGCTTGCGTGGCAAGCTCGTCGCAGCGTTCGTTTTCGGGGTGCCCCGCGTGGCCTTTCACCCAAACGAATTGCACATCATGCGGCTCTTTTGCCGCCAGCAGGCGCTTCCATAAATCAACGTTTTTCACGGGCTGCTTGTTCGCGTTTTTCCATCCGCGCTTCAGCCATCCGGCAATCCAGTTCTGATTGAACGCGTTGACCAGGTATTGCGAGTCGGAAATAAGCGTTACTTGGCACGGGCGTTTCAGCGCTTCCAGGGCGCAAATGGGCCCGAGTAGCTCCATGCGGTTGTTTGTGGTGGTTTGATATCCTGCCGAAAGTTCTTTGACGTGCAGGTTTCCCGCCGAATCAGTGTAGTGGAGGACTGCTCCGTAGCCGCCGGGGCCGGGATTTCCGCGCGATGATCCGTCGGTGTATATGGTTACTTTCACGTTTGTGCCCTTTCGTCTTGAAGGGTTCTATGATAGCGAAAAATGTGCGTGTCTTGCCGTATAATGACAAACCGGTTGGTTCAAAGCGAACCGATTATTCTATTTCAGACAACGACAGGGGTGAGAACGCGATTATGGCGGAAGGTCGTATAAGCGACGAAGAAATCCAAAAAGTGCGCGAAGCAAGCGACCTGGTGGCACTCATGGGCGAGCGTTCGCCCATGCGCCAAAAAGGGCGTGATTTTTGGTGTTGCTGCCCCATTCATAACGAGAAAACCCCTTCCTGCAAAGTGGATCCCTCAACGCAGCTGTGGCACTGTTTTGGTTGCGGGGAAGGCGGCGATATTTTCGGCTTTCTTATGAAGGTCGATGGCATGTCGTTTCCCGAGGCCGTTCAGTTTCTTGCCGATAAAGCGCATATTACGCTCACGCGTTCGGGCAAAGACGATGGGGGAGCCTCGAACTCCAAGAAGGCGCGTCTGAAGCAAGTTTGCGCCGAGACTGCCGATTTCTATCATTTCCAGCTGATGCGTGTGAAAAGCGCTCCAACCGATGCCGCCCGTGCGTATTTGGCGGGTCGCAACTTGGGCGGCGCTATCCCGCGCGAGTGGATGCTGGGCTTTGCCCCTGGTTCAGGCACGTTGGTGCGCCATTTGAGCTCGAAGGGTTTCACGCCCGATGAAATGGTGGAAGCAAACGTTGCTTTGCGGGGCGATAACGGCCGCGTGCGCGACCGATTCTACAACCGCATTATGTTTCCCATTCGCGATGTGCAGGGGGATTGCATAGCATTTGGCGGGCGCATTATCGGCGATGGTCAGCCGAAGTACCTGAATTCCCAGGAAACGCCGCTGTTCCATAAGTCCACGGTGCTTTACGGCCTTGATAAGGCGAAAACCGCAATGGCTGCCACGGGTGATGCCATTGTGGTGGAAGGCTATACCGACGTCATAGCGCTTCACCGCGCGGGCGTTGATAATGCGGTGGCAACATTGGGAACGGCGCTGACCAGGCAACATATCCGCACGTTGTCACGCCATGCGAAAAACAGGATCATCTATCTTTTCGATGGCGACGAAGCAGGTCAGCGCGCTGCCGATCGTGCGTTGCAATTCATTGATAGCTCCATTACGCCCGAGGCGGGGCGCACACGCATCGATTTGTGCGCAGTCACGCTTCCGGACAACCTTGATCCGGCGGATTTCGTGGAAAAGCGCGGCGCGCAGGCATTGCGGGAATGCCTTGCTCAGGCAAAGCCGCTTTTGGAGTATGGCATTGAACGGCGCTTGAGCAAGCATGACCTTTCCACGGCGGAAGGACGCTCGCGCGCCTTCACCGATGCGATTGCGGTTTTGGCGCCTATCAAAGACTCCCTTTTGGCAAAAGATTATGCCACGCAGATTGCGGGTCGCACGCGTACGCGCGAGGAAGATGCGTTTGAGTGCTTGGAGCATTTGAAGGCGCAGAAATCAAGCGACGAGCCCCAGCCCGTGCTGGCTGCTTTGCCGCAGGAACCCGAAGGCGTGTCTCTTTCTTCGCAGGAGATAAGCCGTCGTAAGTTCGAGCGCAAGTTCCTGGTGCTGTGCGCGCAACACCCTGCTTATGGCATGAAATGTGCCGAAACGCTAGCTGTCACCCATTGGCATGAGCGCGTCCACGAGGCGCTTGCGACCAGCATTCTTGATACGTTGGCGGCGGACTCTTCCGCATCGGCGGGGACTGTTGTTACGCGCGCAACGGAAAGCGTTCCCATTGCGGGAAGCATCCTCACGGGTTCGTTTCGCGATGATGACCAGCAAACGGCCTCGGTCGAGGCGTTCGCGCGCTACTTGTGCGAAGAGCTCGCGCTGGGCGATTTGAGCGAGTCGATTGAGGATATGAAAGCGCAGCTGTCCCAGAACAGCCTGTCCGATGAAGAGCGCGACATCATCTTCCAAACGGTTGTGGCACTGCAAAAGGACGTTCAGGCACGCAAGAAAGCCATGAAACCGCTGATTTAATGGTGCATTTAGCCGCTTCGCTCCCCATAAAGCAGCAAAGACGGTACAATGAACGGATAACCTCAGGCAGGATAAGATAGGAACGAACATGATGAAGATTGTGGAATGGCCCGATGATGCATTAAAGCAAGTGTGCCATGACTGCAAAGTGGGCGACAGGTCGCTCAAGCGCATTTCAAAACAAATGGCGCAGCTTATGTATAAAACGAACGGTGTGGGCATTGCTTCCCCCCAGGTGGGGCTTGATATTCGCCTTATTGTCGTTGATTGCGAAGGCGAAGAATATTACGGTAAGGACCCGCTGGTAATGATCAACCCCGTAATTGTCGAGCGTAAGGGTGATTTGGTGGAAAGCTCCGAGGGTTGCCTGTCCCTACCGGGTATTTCCGTTGTGATCGAACGTTCGCCGTGGGTGCGTGTTCGTTATTACGATTTGGATGGCGAGCTGTGGGAAATCGAAGGCGAAGAGCTTCTTGCTATGTGCCTTCAGCACGAGATTGATCACTTGGATGGAAAGACCCTTATCGAGGCGGCAACGCCTGAGCGCCGCCTGCAGGCCGTGGCTGATCTGGCGGCTGCACGTGAAGCAGGCGCACGTCCTGGTGAAGTGGGCATTCCGCACGAAGGTGACCGGGAGTAAACCATGCGCGTTGTATTCATGGGGACCCCTGAGTTCGCGGCAACCATTCTGCGGCAGATAAACGAGCAGCATCAGGTGGTAGCCGTTTACACGCGCCCTGATGCAATCCGGGGGCGCGGGAATGCGCTGGTGCCTTCTCCGGTGAAAAGCACTGCACTTGAGCTGGGCCTTCCTGTTTTCTGCCCGGCAAGCCTGAAAGATGTCGAAGAACAGGAGCGTTTGCGTTCGTTCGAGGCGGACGTCTTGGTTGTTGCGGCGTATGGAGCGCTGTTGCCCCGAGCGGTCATTGATGCGGCGCGGTTTGGCGCAATCAACGCGCATGCTTCGCTGCTTCCCCGATGGCGCGGCGCTGCTCCTGTTGAGCGGGCGATTTTTGCCGGCGATGAACAGGTGGGCGTGTGCGCCATGCGTATCGACGAAAAGCTTGATGCAGGTCCGTTTTGCGCGTATCGAAGCGTTCCCGTTGATCATCGTAGCGCTTCTGAGCTTCTTGATGACCTGGCATACCTTGGCGCTGAAGCGCTTTTGAACGCTTTGGAGCAGTTTGATGCGGGCCATGTTTTCTGGGTCGAACAGGACGAAAGCGAAGTCACGTATGCAAAGAAGATCGAGAAAGGCGAACTTGATCTTTGCTGGGACGATACGGCGTTGCAAGCTGATCGCAAGGTAAGGGCGTCAAGCGAGGCGCATCCGTGTAGTTGCGAAGTTGCGGGAAAGCCCGTGTCGATTCTTTCGGCGCAGAATTATGATTCGCTTGATTTTCTGCCCGAGCCGCTGCAAGCGGGACAAGTTGCTTTTGTGCGCAAACGTTTGTTTTTGGGCACAAAAGAAGGAGTATTGGAGATTCTCACGTTAAAGCCCCATGGGAAGAAGGAAATGGACGCGAAGTCCTTCGCCGCGGGCGTGCAGAACATAAAAACGGAACCTAAGCATTGGAGGATCCTTGGAAACTGAGTCTGATGATTTATATCGCGGCTGGCAGCCGGTAGCTAAACCGAAAAAGAAGCGTACGGGTGCAACGCCTGCGCGTCGTTTTGCCGTGGAGACGAACACGATTGTTCGCACACGCAAAGCATTTGCTCATGAGGTCTTGGAATCGCGCCTGGAGCGCTCGAAGCTTTCCAAGGAAGATACCGCATTTGCGCAGGTCCTTGTTTTGGGCGTTGCGGCAACCTGGGGCACGCTTGACGAAATTATCGATCGCGCTTTGGACAATCCGAAAGACATTGAGCCGCTGGTGCGTGATGCTCTGCGCATTTCCACGTACGAACTGTTCTTCTTGGGCAAAGAGGAGCATGCGGCTGTAGACCAGGGCGTTGAGCTTTCCAAGTACATTGCGCCGCGCACAGGTGGTTTGGCGAATGCCGTGCTGCGCCGCGTTGTCGAGCTGAAAAAGACGTGGCCATTCGGCGATCCTAAGACCGATATTGCGGCATTGGCTCGTCTGTACGGTTTCCCGCAGTGGCTGGCGGTGCGCCTTATCAAGGATTTAGGTGCGTCCGATGCCGTTGCTCTGATGAAAGCGTCTAACGAGCAAGCGCCGCTGTTCATTGCCGTGAATAAAGCGAAAGCAAGCGATCAGGAAATCGTGGCGCTTTTTGCCGATTGCGGCGTTACCGCTCAACCGCAAACCATTGATGGCGTGGAAATCCCAGGCTGTTATTTCATTAGCAACAGCAAGATTCTGCTTGATGGTCGCATTTCGCATGCGCTTGCGCAGGGCAAGATTTTGGTGTCCGATGTTGCCGCGCAGCGTGTGGCCATGTTGGCGCTCCCCGAAGAAAAACCGGCGGCATTTTTGGAGATTGGCGCAGGTCGTGGTACGAAAACCATCTTGCTGCAGAGCAATGCCCAGCGCAAGTACGGCTCTCAAATGAAGCACTACACGCTGGACAACCATGAGTTCAAAGCGCGCGTTTTGCGCGAACGTGCCGAGAAATACGGCATTGAGGTTGCCGATGCACTCACGCTTGATGCTACGGAAATGACTGCGGAAGATTTCCCCGAGACATTTGATGCCGTGTTCATTGATGCGCCGTGCTCTGGCTTGGGAACGCTTCGTCGTCATCCCGAGATTCGCTGGCGTTTGAACGAGCGGGGAATTGAGAACCTGGTGGCAAAGGGTCTGAAAATGTTGCAGACGGCCGCTGCATTGGTGAACCCCGGTGGGCGTCTGACGTATTCCACGTGCACGGTAACGAAGCGCGAAAACCAAGAGGTCATTATGGAGTTCTTGAAGTCCGAAGAAGGTGCAGATTTCAAGCTGGAAGCAATCGATGGGCACGCGAGTTTTGCTACAAATGTGAATTCTGGCTCCGCTGACGGACATTTTGCGGTTTGTCTTGTGCGTGAAAAAAATTAGTGGTATTTTTCGTAAAGCTCATTTTTTGGATAACAAATAGGAACACGATGAACTCTGTACGAATTAACAACTTAGTCATTATCAACGCGGCAATCGTAATTGTCGCGTCGTGAGCGTGTTGTTGGATTCTGGTATAGTTTGTCTCGGTTTTTAAGGTAACCCGGATTCCAACATTGGAATTCGGGTTTTTTTGTTTTGAGCGAGAAGAAACAATCTTTGTTATCAAAAGTAGTGCAGTGGTAGATGTTGGACTGATCGTATGGAAGGAAATAAGATGGAGCCAAACCTCAAAGAAGTTGCTGGAAGAATTCAGGCCCTTCGTGAGGACCTTGATATCACCATGCAAGAAATGGCGGAGGCAACGGGCCGCAGCGTTGCGGAATATGCCGCCCAAGAGTCGGGCGAGCAGGATTTGTCTTTCACGTTCCTGTATAAATGTGCCGCGCGTTTGGGCGTTGATGTGATTGAGCTGCTCACAGGCGAAACCCCGCATTTGAAGGGTTATTGTCTGACGCGCGCTGGTGAGGGTCTTTCTATCAAGCGCCGTGCGGGCTTTGAGTATTTGCACAAAGCGCCGCATTTCCAGAACAAAAGCTGTGAGCCTTTCTGGGTAAACGCACCCTATTTGGAAGAAGAGCAGGACAAGCCCATCCATCTCTCGAAGCACACGGGACAGGAATTTGACTACATTCTTTCAGGTAAGATGCGTTTTGCGTACGAAGATCACATTGAAGAGCTTGAGCCGGGCGATTGCGTGCTTTATGACTCGGGCCGCGGCCATGGCATGATTGCCATTGGCGGCGAGCCGTGCACGTTCTTGGCGCTTGTCATGAAGCCCGAAGAGGATGACATTATCTAGGCGCGTCTTTCGCAAGCCCGCATGTGCTGCTTGCAGCAGCAAAAAGGCGATTGGAAACATCAATCAACCAATCAAGCGGGCGCGCCTTATAAATCAATACGTTGCGGCTTATGCGGCAATCTCGATTTTGTCTCCCCTCTATTTTGCAAAGGATTTTCACTTCAATGAGAAACATCAATGAACGATTCGTGAAAGAAACGTATTCCGAGAACGGCCTTTTGACCGATTTCAAGGTGACCGCCCCTGATTCATTCAACTTCGGTTACGATGTTGTTGATGACATTGCCGAAAACGACCCCGATCGCCGTGCCATGGTGTGGTGCAATCCCGAAGGCGAAGAGCATTTCTTCTCGTTTGCTGACATGCGTGAATGGTCGAACAAGACGGCAAATTACTTGGCTGCGCAGGGCATCAAGAAGGGTGATTACGTTTTGGTTATCCTGCGTCGTCACTATCAGTTCTGGTTTGTGGCAACCGCTTTGTGCAAGTTGGGTGCCATCATGGTTCCCGCCACGTTCATGCTCAAAGAGCACGACTTGGAATATCGCTTGAACGAAGGCCTGATCTCTTCGGTCATCTGCACGGATGCTGGATATATCGCCGATGTGGTGGATGCTGTTATCGACCGTTGCCCCACGGTGAAAAGCCGCATTTTGGTCAATGGCGCAGGTGGCGGCCTTACACCGCTCGATGAAAACGGCAAGATGATTATTCCCGAAGGCACTGCGCTGGGAGCGGCACTTTCCGGTCCCGAGAACATCTGCGTTGCTACCACATCGCGCGAAGGTTGGCTTGACTTCAACTCGGGCGTGCGCGCGGCAAGTGCCGAATTCGAGCGCGTTGAGACCAGCATCAAGGATCCCATGCTCATGTACTTCTCTTCGGGAACGTCGGGCCAGCCCAAGATGGTGCTTCACTCTGGCGAATATGCCGTTGCCCATTTGCTTACGGCAAAGCATTGGCACAACGTGGTGCCCGATGGCTTGCATTTCACCATTGCCGATACCGGTTGGGGCAAGGCCGTTTGGGGCAAGTATTACGGACAATGGCTCATGGAAGCCGCCGTGCTCACGTATGACTACGACCGTTTTGATGCCGATGAACTTTTGAGCCTTATCCCGCGGTATGGCGTGACCACGCTTTGCTGCCCGCCCACTATGTATCGCATGTTCTCGCAGGTAGACATTGATAAATATGATTTCTCAACGTTGGTGTATTCCACCACGGCGGGTGAAGCGCTTAATCCCGATTTGTTCGATTTCTGGAAAAAGCATACCGGCCTGACCATCTACGAAGGTTTCGGTCAAACAGAAACGCCGCTGACTATTGCAAATCTTACGGGCTCCACGCCGCGTCCAGGTTCTATGGGCAAGCCGGTTCCTCAGTACAACACGCGCATTCTTGATGAAGACGGTAATTTCTGCAAGGTGGGTCAAACGGGCGAAGTGTGCATCGATGTGTCTCAAGGTGCTCCGGGCATCATGATGGAGTATTATCGCAATCCCGCTAAAACGGCCGAGGCCATCCATGACGGTTGGTACCACACGGGCGACACTGCCTGGTGCGATGAAGATGGCTATTACTGGTACGTGGGCAGAAACGACGACGTTATCAAGTCGAGCGGCTACCGCATTGGGCCTTTCGAGATTGAAAGCGTTATGCTGGAACACGAAGCAGTCAAAGAATGCGCGGTTACGGGCGTGCCCGACCCCTTGCGCGGCAAGGCGGTAAAGGCCACCGTTGTTCTTGCCTCTGGTTTTGAGGGCACAACCGCTCTTACTAAAGAGCTGCAGACGTGGGTAAAGCAAAAAACCGCGCCGTATAAGTACCCGCGCATCATCGAGTACGTAGAAGAGTTGCCGAAGACGGTCAATGGCAAGATCCGCCGCGCCGCCATTCGCGAAAACGATGAGAAATAGTTTCATGGTAAACGGTTACGACATTCTTGAATACGGTCCTGCACCCTGCGCGGTGAATATTGTGGTGGGTCATTACGGAGCAGGGAAGACGAACTTTAGTCTGAACTGGTCGTTCGATCTTGCAAGGCAGGGGAAAAACGTCACGCTTGTTGATTTTGACGTGGTGAACCCGTATTTTCGCTCAAGCGATTACTCTGCCATGCTTGCGGATGCGGGCGTGGCGGTTATCGCTCCCAACCTGGCAGGGTCTTCGCTTGACAACCCCAGCATTTCAGGGTCGGTGGGAACGGCAATCTCCCAGGCGTATGAGCAGTGGGCGCAGGGAGAATGCTCATCGGTGCTGGTGATTGACGTGGGCGGCGATGATGCCGGAGCCACTGTTCTGGGACGTTTTGCTTCCGAAGCTGCGCAAGGCTCCTATCAGATGCTTTACGTGGTGAACCAGTACCGCAACTTGACGCGCGAGCCAGAAGAGGCGCTGGAAATCATGGAAGAGATTCAGGTGAAATCGGGGCTGCGCGTTACCGGTGTGGTGAATAACTCGCATCTGCGCGACCAAACCGATGCGTCTACTGTAGTTGACGCCTTGGATTTTGGACGGGCATGTGCAGTGGCTGCGGGCGTTGATTTAGTGTGCACAACGGTTCCAAAAATGTCCTTTGAGCAGATAAATAAGGCATTCAGCCAAGAAGAGCAAGGTGTAACGCTTTATCCTGTTTCGATGCTTGTTCGTACTCCTTGGGAGTAACATACTGAGCGTTTTGAGAGAGATTGTGGTTTCACAAGATGACAAGAGAGAGGAAACAGTATGGCGCATATTAGTGTCGATCATGTTTTCTGCAAGGGCTGCGGTCTTTGCGTTGACGCGTGTCCCGTTGGCATTGTCCAGCTGGACAGCTCTGTCATCACGGCAAAAGGGTATCATCCGGCTGCCTGCATAGATGACGAAAAATGCACGGGCTGCGCCACTTGCGCCACCATGTGTCCCGATGTTGCCATTACGGTCTGGAGGTGATCAACGTGGCAGAAAAAGTGCTGATGAAGGGAAATGAGGCGCTGGCTGAATGCGCATTGCGCGCAGGGTGCCGCTATTTCTTCGGATACCCTATTACGCCGCAAACGGAGCTTGCAGCATACATGTCGAAATGCATGCCTAAGATTGGCGGAACGTATCTGCAGGCCGAAAGCGAAATTGCAGCCATCAACATGGTGTACGGTGCTGCTGCTGCCGGCGCACGCGTTATGACATCGTCTTCTTCGCCGGGAATTTCCCTGAAAAGCGAAGGCGTGTCTTACATGGCGGGTGCCGATTTGCCGGGCGTTATCATCAATGTGCAGCGTGGCGGCCCCGGTTTGGGCTCCATTCAGCCTTCCCAGTCTGATTACTGGCAGGCAACGCGTGCGTTGGGTCA
>CAKTXN010000033.1 GCA_934630905.1 uncultured Eggerthellaceae bacterium | reverse complement strand
GGACGTCTACTTCATAGCAGAGGGGTACTTTTGAATAGCAAAAATCTGCCAGCAGTTTTGGCAACATGGCATCGCAGCTTACGACGCGCGGAGTGGGATCGGACTCAATCATTTCCTCGATCAGCAGATTTTGGTCGTAGTGTTCAGGAAGCTGATCAAAGCTGAGAAAGCGCTTGCTTACCACGAGAACGCGGCGAAGAGAAGTGCAGCATCGATTTAGATGTTCTCTGAATTCGTCGACGTCAACACCTTGCGTGCGAAAAACAACAATAGCCCGGTCTTTGTAATAGAAAGCATGACTGTCGTGTTTGCTTTCTAGAAGGCCCACAACTCTCATGTGCAGCATGTGGTTATTAAGCTCATCTTGTGCGAATTTGACCGTTACAATGGTGAAGTCAGAGCGAAGGGGCCAGTGCGTTTCCTCCATAAGCTTAGTGGCAATTTTTTGCCTGCTGGTGATATGGCCGCCAATAACCTGAGCGATAAAGTTGTTCTGCGAGTTCGTGATACCTGAAAGAGTGTTGCGGGATGCCACAAGTGGTAGCAGCATTTTTCCTAGTTCTTCGGCTATTTCGGTCTCGCAATAACCTAAATCATTATGGGTGTCGATAATAAAAAAATAGCCCACCAATTGATTTCGGTAACGTAGCGGCTTTGCGATGATTTTCATAGTGAAAACTTCCGACTCCAAATGAGCCGCCCGCGGAAGATTCGTGATGCGTTGGAATTCACCGGTTCGATTGAGCGCTTCCACTATGCTAATAGGGTACCAGCCGTCATGAAGCATTTGATAGTGCCAAGTCGCGCTTATTTCGTTCATTTCGTAGGCAATATGAGACACCATGCGCCAATTGGCGTCCGCGATGTACATGGGGCGAGGAACAAATTGAGAGGTCTCATCAAGTATTTCCTGGTAGGATGCATCGGATACTAACAGCTCGTTGATGTTATCGTGCCAGGTGCGGTATTTCTCCACTTCTGTTACCAGATATTCGAACAAGCTATCCGGGTCTGTTTCATCGTCGATAATGATGCGCGGAATGCCTTTGCACAGATCGGATAAGCGCTCTGGGACTATGCAGCCGAAGCCTCCTTCAGCCTTGTGCATTAAGGTGGGAAGCTCGTATTCTTCTTCTACGAAGTAAAGAAAACCTGCGTGGCTGGCAAAACGGGGCGAAGCGATACTGATCCATTGAATTTTCAAGGGTACTGCATGCTCATCTGCAATGTAGGCATTAGCATCCTTTTTCAAGATTTTATGGTAGATGTATCGTATGGAAAGATTCATGGCGATCCAACCCCCTGTTATTAGATCGACCTGTCGGTTTGTCTCCTTAAGCCACTCAAGGCAAGGATGAACCGCGTTATTTCATCATACACGCTTTTTGAGGAATTGATACTGTGCACCAATGCACAGTTTGATGGTAACAAATGCATCGTTGGTGCCCAGTGTGCTTCGTTTTGGACGGGTAACTATGCAAAAATGCACAATGAAGAGGGCAGAAAATAACACCAGGTGACCTTTTGCATCCTATTTTTCCTCCCTATTATTCGCAGCTAGAGGGGTGCGCCGATCAAGGCGCTCTAAACAAAGCGAAAGGGGAACTACATGAGTACTGAAACTCCTGCTGTTGAAGTACAGCAAAAGAAGCCCTTGTCGAAGGCGCTGAAGGTTTTCTTCGGTGTTGGCGACTTCGGTTTCAACCTGATGAGTAGTGTAGAAACGTATTATTTCGTATTCTTCTTGACGAACTTTGCCATGTTTGATGCGCCCACCGCCGCGCTGGTTTCCGGCGTAGGTGCTACGGTGGATGCGATCCTGGGCTGGATGTACGGTGGCTTCATCAATTCTTTGAAGCCCATGAAGTGGGGTCGTTATCGCTCTTGGCTGCTTGTTTTGCCGTGGCTCGTTCCCATTCTGTTCTGCCTTGAGTTCACCCGCCTGAGCGATAACACGGCTATTGCTGCCGCGCTTATCATCTTCTTCAACGTTGTTTCTCATGCGGCTTGGGACTTCCCGTACGTATCCAACATTGCAATGATTTCTGTTGCGGCAACTTCTCCTGAAGATCGTTCTCGCATGGCATCTACCCGCGGTATGTGGTCGAACGCCTCGAAGATTTTCTTCGGTTACATCATGACGGGTCTGCTGCCTATTGGCGCAAGCTTGTTCGGTCAAGCTAACCAGTATGCTTTCGGTGCGTTTGTCATGGGCGTTTGCTTTGCAATTCTTTACTTCGTGCACTTTAAGATGTTCAAGGGCTACGAAAAAGAATACACCAAAGAAGAGCTGGCAAACTACAAGCGCGATAGCAACGATGCCGGTCGTACTACGTTCCGCGATTTGGGCCGTGCCCTTGTTTCCAATCCTCCGCTGGTGTTCTTGCTTTTGGCGGACATTGCTAAGTGGGTCTTCAACTTCACTTGCTCCGGCGTAGCTGCTTACTACTTCACGTACGTTGCTTTTGATCCCGCACTGCTGGCTACCTACATTTTTGTTTCCAACATTGCTTGCGTGGTTGGTGCTTATCTGTCCGCTCCTATCTCTCGTCTGTTGAAGTCCGCTCGTAACGCTATGATTGCTGCCTTCGCCTTTATGGCAGTGATGATGCTCATTGCTTACTTCAATCTGTTCAACCCGATGATGGTCATTGTCTTTATGTCCCTGTCTCTTCTGGGCTATGGCATTACCTACTCTTGCTCCACTGCTATGTATGCCGATACCGTTGTGTACAACGAATGGAAGAATCGCACGAACGCTGCTGGTTGGATCAACGGCCTTCAGCTGTTCCCCTTGAAGATTGGCTTCATGGCGCGCGGTATCTTGATTCCCTTCGTGCTTGCTGCCGTTGGTTTCACCACTGCCGCCGACATGGCTCCGTTCACGGTAGCTGGCGCAACGCTTACTGCCGAGTACGTTGCTTTCCAGCAGGGTTTGGGCATTGCATTCATGCTTATCCCCACTGCTCTGGTAGTTCTGGCCGCCATCTTGCTTCTTGCTGGCTATCATCTGACTCCTGCAAAGTTGAAGGAATATCAGGCCGAGATCGATGCTCGCAAAGCTGCTGCGAATACCGAGAAATAAGTAGTTTCGGGAGAATCTCAATAGGTGAATCGATTGCGCTCCCAAGGTAACAAGGGAGCGCAATTTTGAAATCAGTGAAAAGGAGAAAAAATGCTCACACCTCGCGAAAACCTCCAGGAGGTCATGAAGGGCGGCAAGCCCGAACGCTTCGTTAAGCAGTACGAGGCATTCAACATTGTTATGACGGCAACGCATCGCGCTCGCAACAACCCGAAGCCGGGTGAGCTCAACGTAGTCAACAACTGGGGCGTTACTGTTTCTTGGGCTGATGGTCAGCCGGGTGCTTTCCCTGTGCATACTCCCGAGCTCATTGTTTGCAAGGACATTGAGGATTGGAAAGAGTATGTAAAGAAGCCTTCGTTGAAACTGCCTGAATCCGAATGGGAGAAGGATATTGAGGCGTTTGAGAAGATCGATCGCAAGTCCCAATACGCCATGCCTTTCGTGGCTCCTGGCATATTTGAGATGTGCCACTATTTGGGCGAGATTTCCAACGTTTGCGCGGCTTTCTACGAGTGCCCCGATGAGTTGAAAGAGCTTATCAAGTACATCACGGAATTCGAGCTTGAACTGGCTGAAGTCACGTGCGATCATCTGAACCCCGACGGATTGTTCCATCATGATGACTGGGGCACCCAGATTTCCACCTTCATGTCTCCTGAGATGTTCGAGGAATTTTTGCTTGATTCCTACAAGGAGGTTTACGGCTATTGGAAGAGTCGCGGTGTGGAGCTTATTGTGCATCACTCCGACTCTTACGGAGAAACTCTGGT
The DNA here is from genome assembly GCA_934630905.1 of uncultured Eggerthellaceae bacterium. Lineage (GTDB taxonomy): Bacteria > Actinomycetota > Coriobacteriia > Coriobacteriales > Eggerthellaceae > CAKUOV01. The sequence continues at coordinate 14,522 of CAKTXN010000033.1, read as the reverse complement.
TCCCTATATGATTGAAATGGGTATTGATATCTGGCAGGGCGTCATGAGCACTAACGATATTCCTATGCTCATTGAGAAGTACGGCAAGGACATTACCTTCATGGGCGGTATTGACTCGGCTAAGGTTGACTACGCGGGTTGGACTCGTGAAGTTATAGATGCCGAGGTCAAAAAGGCATGCGACTGGTGTGGTCCTTTGTATTACGTTCCTGGTGCGTCGCAAGGTTTGGGCGTTTCTACGTTCCCGGGTGTGTACGATTACATGGATGAGGCTATTGACAATTACTCCAAGGTTTACTGGAAAGAGCACAATCTGTAAACGCGGGTTCCGTCAAAGAACATCATTCGAGCAGGGGAGCAGTCCGAATAGGGGCTGCTCCCCTGCTTGTGTGCTTGGTGTGAAGCTGCTCCTTTTATCTGAGCCGATGAGATCTCGCGCGGCGGAGTTGTTGTTGGCCATAGCGACCCTCTGTTTACCGCAGATGAACTGCGAGAAATCTTTTCTCAGATGCGGGGGAGCCAGCTCTGCTTTCTATTCGTCGTGCTTTTCTCGACCTTCTTCCACCATTTTGATAAGATCATTTTGCGTGTGGATATCAAGCTTGCGATAGATGTGAGCTATGTGAGTCTTGGCGGTGCTGCGCGAGACACAGAGTTTTTCTTGAATATAGCTTGCGTTGTAATTCTTGGCAAGGAAAAACAGGACTTCAGTTTCTCGGCGCGAGAGCAGATAGCAGTTGGCTATTTCTTCGCAACGATTCGTGAACCAGCCTGTTTTTCGCTCTTCGCTGTGGTTTTCGTTTTTGGATTCGACAAAAAGCCCGTCCAAATTATTCGATACGGGTGGTTTTTCCGCAGTGCTGTTTGTTTGCTCCGACTCTTTGCTCGTTTCCTGCGGCGCTTGCATTTGCGCAGAATCAAGCAAGGCGGGCTGGGACAAATCTATCGCGCAATCATCCTTGGCGGGGTTGCCGGGTGCAATATGCTGCTCGTTTCTATCGTTGATTTGGGCAATTAAGCTGTTGTTCGTTCGTTTGGTGGGAAGGAACATGCGCTTGATGTCCTGGATGCTGGGCATCAAGCTGTACCCCAAAAGCAGCATAAATATCAAGATGGCAGGATAGGAAATGTTCTCGTCTAAAAGCAGTGGAGATGCGAATTCGAGATGGGCGAAAAGAGATTCCGCTAAAAGTCCGATGCTCATAAATGCTTCGGCAACCGCAAAGACAAAGACAGGAGAGAGCCGGAATTCCTGAGAGAGCTGGCCAAAGTAAGCCCAAAGAATCGAAGCAAGAGCGAGCATGCCGGCAATGACGATAGAAGACGGGATAATGGATCCGTTGGGGTCAATGCTGGGGATGAACAGCACGGCGAAAGCAACAAAGGGAACAATCGGGCGCAGCAGATCATTCCAGCTGCTACTTACGCCAACGGAGAAAGAGACCATCATGAAGGCAAGGGATATAACAGTCCCAACCGTAAGCACAAAAGGGAGCAGGGTAAGAGGTGATTGTCCCAAAGCGGTGTTAAGGCTTGCGGTGCGAAGAGCGCCAAGCACCGCCCCGAAAAGCAGGGCGGGCGGTGCCAGATGCAGCATGAATCCAGGTTTTTTCACGGGAAGCGGGTTGAAGATAGGCACCGCATGCCGCACCACATAGGATTCCGGGGTTAAAAGCCACAGCAAGGGCAGTTCGATAACGGGTAAGAGCGCAGCAGCAGCAAGCCGTAAATCGGCTGAAACGAATCGTCCGATAAGGACATAAACGGTAATCGAAATAACTATGGCAATCATCGAGTTGAAGAAGATGGTCGCGGTGTTTTCGCGACTAAAGGCAATGCCGATAAAGAGCACAAGAACGGCTGAACCTAATGCAGATAAAAGTGCTGCCGGGTAAATGATCAGCGGATTTCCAAGAGTGCTCGATACATTTAGCAGGATTGTTCCGCAGCTTGCTAAGACGGTGGCAACTACGGCAAAGCGCTTGGCAGTATATATAGGCAGGAAGCGCTGATCGGTAATGGCGGCGCAAATCATTGCCGTCGCAAAGCAGACAAGAAATGCTACTCTAAAGGTGAAATCGGATGTGGCGGAGCCTTGCTCGGGGCTGTCAAAACCGTAAAGGATGCAGAAAACCCATGCCACATTTAGCCCTAATGCAATGCAATGAGCGCTCAAGTCGCCTTGAATTCCTTTATTTATCTTGTCTTCAACGGTAATTGTTATGCGTTTTGACAGCAACCCCATGCGATCCCCTTCGGCGAAATAGCCAATCCTTCTAAGGCTAGTGTACCGCCCTCGAAAGTCGGATTCAAGCTGTTCGCAATGGTGCGATTTAGCAGCTTGAATTGTACTGTTCATTATAGCTGAAAAAGCTTTTCTGAAGTGCAGAATGATGTCTCTGAGCTGCGGAAATATAAAAATCATACCGATAGGACGATAAGGGTTTCGCGAAAATTGTCCCTTTTATCCGAGGGTCTTTTTCGGAAAGGGAATAAGGTGTTTTTGCGGCCATGTTAACGGTCGCTTTTGCGGCACGATGCAAGGAACTTCCACTGCGCAATAGTGCGATGGCGTCCTTTGTGGGGAGCGTGCATTGCAAAAGAGGAAGGTATTGATCGAGAGGAAACATCATGTGCTTTAGACCAGCAGAAGCAGGCGCCGGTTCCGGCGTTAATCAGTGCCCAGAATGCGGTAGGACTCTTCAGGCCATTGGCGGTATTCAACTGAAGTCATGCCCGTTTTGCAAATGTGATTTCACTCCGTACTTAGATGGCACGAAGCCGTTGCCCGATGCTCCGGCTCCCGCTGCACCCAGCGCACCTGCCCCCGCTGCACCCGCAGCGCCTGCGGCACCTGCCGCGCCGAAGCCTCCCACAGCTTAGGGTTCCTCCGAGTAACGCGGATTTTCAGGGAGACGTTGTTCCTCCTGATAGATAGTGCTTTTCATCGCGTTAAGCGATGTTTTGCAAAGGTAAACAAGGAAGAAAGAAGGAGAACATGGCATACGGAAAGCAGTGGCAGACCGTCATGGACGACGGTACTGTTGTAACCCGCTCCAACACTTGGTCACCTCCGGGAAGCCATCCCGTCGGATACGGCGTGAAGGTTATCACGAAAGATGGGGAACTGATTCGTGTGGAGGGCGACGATGATAACCCCATTACCACGGGCCGCGTTAACGCTATGAACCTGGCACTTCGCGAGTATACATATGCGCCGTCGCGCATCATCTATCCCATGAAGCGCGATCCCAAAGACCGCGGCAAAATGAAGTGGGAGCGCACCACGTGGGATGAAGCAATTGACACCATCTGCGAAAAGGTTCGCTATTTCCAGGAGAATTACGGCCCTGAGTCCATTGTTTGCTTTGGCGGTACCGGCCGCGAGGCTTGCATCTTCTATTACGCCTTGACGTTCTCGGTTTTGCAGTCTCCTAACTGCTGCTACACCCAGTCTGGCTGGTCGTGCTACGGTCCCCGTTGCTCTATTTCCGACTACGTTTTGGGCGCAGGCTATCCCGAGCTTGACTACGCGGGACACTTGCCCGGCAGCTACAATGATCCTCGTTACACTCTTCCCAAGTGGGTTGTTGTTTGGGGCAAAGAGCCGCTGCCTTCCAACGGCGACGGTTTCTTTGGCCACTGCTTGGTTGACATGATGAAGCTTGGCACGAAGATTATTTCTATCGATCCTCGCGTTACGTGGGTGGGTGCCCACAACGGCAACATCAACCTGCAGGTTCGTCCTCAGACCGACACGTGCTTGGCTCTGGGCATCATGAACCTTCTGTTTGAAAACGACGAGTACGATCACGAGTTCGCCGAGAAGTGGATTTTCGGTCTTGACGACATCAAGGCTCGCGCGGCTGAATATCCCGTGGAAAAGGTTTCCGAAATCACCACGGTTCCTGTTGAAGATATCAAGCGCGTGGCGCACATCATTGGCACCGAGCGTCCTATTGGCTGGGCATGGGGTCTTGCCTTCGATCAGAACAAAAACGGCGTTCAGTTGTCCCAGGCCTTCATTATTTTGGCTGCTCTGGCGGGTTCTATCGATCGCCCGGGTGGCTTGACCTTGGGTCCCCCTTCTGCACTTTTGGGCAAATGGCGCATGGAGCAGCGCGGTGCAATGAGCGACGAGGTTTGGTCCAAGCGTATTGGCGCCGCTGCCTGGCCGGGTCTGTCCACGGGTATGGCAACCACGCAGCCCGACGAAACGCTGAACACTATGGAGACGGATCAGCCGTACGCTCTGAAGATGGGCTGGTTCAACAGCTCTAACTTCTTGGCTCCTACGTGCTCTGCCCAGCCGAAGCGTTGGCACAAGGCTTTGCAGAAGCTCGAATTCGTTGTTGTTCAGGATTTGACGCTCACGCCTACTGCAATGGCCGTTGGCGACTACTTCCTGCCCATGGCTACTTGGGCGGAGCACGATGGCATTGTTTTGACCCACTATGGCCGCAACACCGTGTTCATGGGCCCCATGAATAAGGCGCTGCAGGTGGGTGAATGCAAGTCTGACCTGGAGATTTGCCTTATGTTCGGCCAGCGTCTCAATCCTGAGTGGTGGCCGTGGTACAAGCCTGCCGATGGTAAGTCGTTGGATCTGGACGCGTTGCAGGTTGCCGTGGAAGACTTCTTCAGCGATCAGCTCAAGGAGCTGGGCTTTGACTGGAAGACATTCCAGGAACTCGGTCTTTATCAGCCCGGTGCTCACGGTTTCGAGTACGAGAAGTACGAAAAGGGCTTGCTGCGTTTCGATGGTCAGCCTGGCTTCAATACCATTACCGGCCAGATCGAAGCGTACTCGATTCTGTACGAATCTTGGGGCGAGGATCCGCTGCCTTACTATGAGGAGCCCAATTACAGCCAGATTAGCAAGCCCGACCTGGCCGAGCAGTATCCGCTGATCACCACTTCCGGTTCGCGTCGCTACAGCTCGTTCCATTCCGAGCATCGCCACGTTCCGTCTTTGCGTCAGATTGATCCGTGGCCTTGGGTTCAGATTAACCCCCAGACCGCAGAAGAGTACGGCATTACCGATGGTGACTGGTGCGAAGTTTACAACATGTTCGGCGAGGCTCGCTTCAAGGCCGAAATCACTCCGGTCATCAAGCCTGGCATTCTGAACTGTGCTCACGGCTGGTGGTTCCCTGAGCAAGACGGCGAAGAGCCCAACCTCTTTGGCGTTTGGAAGTCTAACTTCAACAGCTTGGTTCCGCACTTTAATGTGGGTAAGTTGGGCTTCGGTGCTCCTTACAAGGGTGTTATGTGCAATATCAAGCGCGTTCGCAGCCTTGATCAGGATTAATTGAAAGGAAGTAGAGACTATGGCAGATCAGAAGTACGCATTGCTCGTTGATTACACCTACTTCTCTGGCAACCATGCTGCCGAGATTGCTTGCAAAGAAGAGCTCGGTCTTCCTCTCGATCAGTTCGGCATCAAAGAAGTTCAGGTTGGTCCTTTCAAGAAGGGCGAGGGCAACGATGGCGACGCGTGGGAGTGGTTCTATATTCCGTGTCCCACGTCTATCTTCTCCGACCATTGGGGAACGAACGGCGATAAGGCTGGTCAGCGCCCCCTGGCTGTTCAGGTGGAAGAGTCCGCATCCATGTACTACGGTACTCTTGAAGAGATGCAGGCAAAGATGGCCGAGTTCGATCGTCCGATGGTTTTGTTCCAGCTGTAATTGAGCTGCAATGATGTGAAAAGCTTGCGGCTGCCGATTGGTGGCCGCAAGTGTACGCTACAACCACGGAAGGAAAGCTTATGAACAAGGAAGAGTTTTTTGAGCTTGAAGCTCCTGCGGCTGCTGCTCAGCTCAATGAGCTTTTGGCTGAAGGCAAGTCTCAGGAAGAGGTTCTTGCTGCTGTTGGTATTGAAAAGGGCGACTTGATGAAGGCTCAGATTTTCTTCGTCAAGGACAAATACATCGCTCGCGCTTGGGGTGGCTATACCTCCACGAAGCGCACGGGCAACGAGGCGGGCGACTCCGCGCATGGCGTTGGCGGCAGCGATCCGTCTAAAGGATTCGGCGGAATTTAGATACCTGGTGGAATAGCCCGCTTTTCGAAGCGGGCTTATCGGGAAGAGAGCGCTGAAGAGAAAGCTCGCCAGGAGTCTGTGCGGAGAGACAAAGTGGAAAAGACTGGGGACCAGGAGGAAGATATGGCAACGGAAGAGGAGATTCGTTCAGAAGTTCTTGAGCTGGGACGCTTGTCTGTGGAACAGGAGAACATTCTCTATAACATTTGTTTAAAGCAGGATGAGCTGGGACGCGAGTCTACGAATATCTTGCTTGAGCAGGTGGTTGATAGTCCTCTGTATCAACCGATGTTTGATCGTTACTATCTTACATACGATGTGTTCAACCACGGTTCCAAGCATGAAATCGCCTGTCTATATGCGACTTTGAAGGGGTTGCGTTATTGCATCCTGTATGGCGACGAGCTTTCAAAGCGCCGCAAATTAAATCCAGCGGGCGCGCCATGGGGCATGTAGGTGCCTGCGCTTTTGGTTTTAATGGTGCTAGAACCAAGTTCGCTGACCCTTTAGCTTGGGACGTTGTTTCAAGCTAAAGGGCCAGCTTTTTTGCTCTTGGGTTTTATCGGATAGCTTCTAGCGGTAGTCGCTTGCTTGGTCGCCACCGAGAAGCTTCGACTGCTCTTTCACGCGACGAGCTTTTTCGGCTGCGGAGACGAAATCGTCGGGAGCTTCCTGCAAATCGATAATCTCAACTTGGAAGATTAGATTCTTGCCAGCAAGTGGATGATTCAAGTCAAAAGTGGCGGTCTCGTTGTCAAGTGCGATGCAGGTGGCGGGCAAAGGTGCGCCGTCTTCGCTGCTGGCAAGCCAGATGCGTTTTCCTACCGCAATATTGTCTACGGGAATTTGATCGCGGGGGATTTGCATTGTATAGTCATCTAAGTATTCGCCATATGCTTCGTAGGGGTCAACAGTGAAGGTCTTCTTTTCGCCTACCTGGCTCATGGCAAGAATTTCTTTTTCAAAACCATCGATTGCTTGATCCATGCCCGTTTGAAACACCATGGGTTTTTCGGCATCGGCATAACCAAACATGCTGCCATCTTCGAGCGTTCCCTGATAGGTCAAAGTTACCGTAGTTCCGAGCTTCATAGCTGCCGCCTTTCTCTTGTTTTTACGGCAAAACACGAATTGCGCTGTGCTTCAATTTATAGCACGTATCGTGTTGCCGTATTGCTTCGAATAACATGATTGTACGTTTTCATGGGCTCCTATCTTCGGGCCAAAGGTATGAATTATTGCAATATCACCCTGGTAGTACGATGTTGTGACCTGCGACGATGCTAGGATTCATGATAAAAGGGGGCGTTTGTGCCAAAGGGGGTGACGTATGGATTTATCATCGGAGGCTCTGTCTTTACGGCGTTTGACGGAAAATGTGTTGGATGGATTTTCGGTCAACGACATGAAATGCGTGTCGTGCAGCGGTTATGGCAATTGCGGCTATAAAAGTTTCTTTCTAAAACCCGAAGGGGGAGTTGTGCCCATCTGCATGCGTCGTCGAAAAATGCTCCAATGCCAGCGGGATGGCGTCGAGTATTCCGATGCGTTGTTGAAAGAGATTCTGTAGTATGCGTGATTAAGGGGAGCGGGCTTTATGAAAAGGGATTATCCGAACCTATGTAAACCTTTGAACTTGTGCGGTTTGACCCTGCGAAACAGGATGTGCAGCGCGCCTATGGGCGCAACGGACATCACGGCAGAGGGTACTCCGGGTCCACGTACCCAGGGATTCTACGAAGCGCGCGCCAAGGGCGGCGCTGCGATAGTTACCGTGTCTGAGCTGGTGGTACATCCGGAAACCGATGGATCGCAGATGCTGCATTTATCTTTAGTTACCCCCAATCAGCTAGGTGCTTTTACGTACGTTGCCGATGCTATCAAGCGTCATGGAGCCTTGGCCAGCATTGAGCTATCCCATTCTGGTCAATATGCGGGTACGTATATGGTCGATAAAAAGAGCAAGGGCGAGTTGTGCCAATATGGTCCGAGCGATGGCGTTCGGCCCGATGGCATGAAGGTGAAGGCTCTGACCAAGGATCAAATCAAAGACATTGTTGCTGCTTATGGCGAAAAAGCCGCTTTGGCTAAACGTGCCGGTTTCGATGTGGTCATGGTGCATTGCGGGCATGGTTGGCTGATTAATCAGTTTCTCAGCCCCTTCTTCAATCATCGTCAAGATGAGTATGGCGGAAGTTTTGAAGGACGTATTCGCTTTGCGCGCGAGGTGCTGATGGCTGTTCGCGCGGCTGTGGGGCCTCGCACCCCTATAGAGATGCGTATGAGCGGATCGGAGCTTTTTGAGGGCGGTTACGACCTTGACGAGGGGATTCGTATTGCTTGCGCCCTTGAGGATTTGGTGGACATCATCCACGTAAGCGCTGGTAGCTATCAGTTTGGTTTCTCTATTACCCATCCGTCTATGTTCCGTCCGCACGGCTGCAATGTGTATCTTGCAAGGGAAATCAAGAAGCATGTGAATAAGCCAGTTGCAACATTGGGTGGATTGTCTGATCCCCAGATGATGGAGGAGATTATCTCAAGGGGAGATGCTGATCTGGTGGTTATGGGTCGTGCGCTTCTTGCAGACCCGGAGCTTCCCAATAAGGTTATGGCTAATCGGGGCAGCGAGGTGCTGCGTTGCCTGCGCTGCTTTGTTTGCATGGCGGAGCGACCGGCGACCCAAACGCGGCGGTGCGCAATCAATCCGCGCATCGGTCGCGAAATCGAAGGGCTTGCTATTACGCCCGTGCCCCAAAACGAACGGAAGAAAGTCCTGGTGGTGGGCGGTGGCATTGCTGGTATGGTGGCCGCCCGCACGGCGGCGCAACGGGGGCATGCGGTCACTTTGTGCGAGGCATCCTCGGCATGGGGCGGCATTCTTCGCTGTGAACAGGCTGTTCCCTTCAAACACGATATGTATCACCTATCTCAAACATACGCTGCCCTTTGCGAAAAAGAGGGCGTGGATATGCGATTGAACACCCCGGTGGATGCGGCTTTTGCGGACGATTTTGGCGCCGATGCAGTGATTGTGGCGGTGGGATCTTATCCTCGCAAGCTGAATGTTCCTATCGAGGGTGATATTCCTGTTTATACGGTGGACGAACTGTATCTTGAAAACGCTCCCCTTGGTCAGGAAATCGTTATTGTGGGTGGTGGATTGACGGGTTGCGAGTGTGCGCTTCACTGCCATCTTCGGGGCAAGCGCGTGCATCTTATAAGCAACGAAAACGGAATTGCCTGCAATGCCAATGTGCGCCAGCAGCCCATTATCCGAAAGGAAATCGAAGACAGTAGTGTTGACGTGGTGATTAACGCAGCGGCTGTTTCCGTGGGGAAAGACGGCGTTGTTGTGCGCGGTCATGATGGTGTGGAGGCGATTGTTCCCTGCGATACGGTGATTTCCGCAATTGGTCAGGTGAGCAGGGTAGATGTGGTGGATGAATTGCGTGACGCTGCTCCTTTTGTGCGGGTGGTAGGCGATGCGGTGCGCTCGCGCACTATTACCGATGCCGTATACGAAGGCTATCATGCCGCCTTGGATGTTTAATGCAAGAAACCATGGGTTGGACGGATGAGTCTTTTGGTGGATAGACCTTGAGGATTGCTCAGCATTTCCAAGGCCGTTCAATTTATGTTGCTTTAAGAAAAGTGGGCTTGCCCACGCGGGGCAGGCGCACTTTCCGTATGGTCTCTTGCGAGGGTGTTGTTACGCTTGAAATTCTGCGGGATTGTTCTGCTTGCGGCGCTTCTGTTGCTCGCGCGCTTTCCTGACCATTCGTGCGTTGTGTTCGGCTGTTCGCAAGCGCGCCTTGTTTCGCGAGATTCGGCGTGTGGGGCGTGTGAAATGCGCGAAAAAGGGACTTTGAGGTCATGTTGTTGAAAAATCGCTTCCAAATTCGAAGTTGATGCAGGTTGGAAGTAGGTGCTCGCTTCAATTTGGAGTATTTTTCGGGTCGAGTTCGGTTGTGGTAAAAAGTGCTTCTGCAAAATCCCAGTTCAACATTATGTTCTGTTGAGATATTTCGTGAGGTTCGCTCGATTCGGAGCTTCGACCTACTTCCAACCTGCATCAACTTCGAATTTCGACCCCAAAATCTAACAACATGAACCGTGAGGGGGCGACTTGAGGGTAAGCGGGAAGTGCTTTAGGGACGTGGTCGGGGCAAATAGCGCGAAACGTAACAAAAAAGGAAGGTTTCACGGGGTGTGCTGGGGTGCAGCAACTGCCGCGCAGATGAAATCGTGACAGAGACTTTGCCTGCGTCTGCGGAAGCACCGGATTTTGCCGTAAAATGAAACAAAAAGAAAAAGCGAGCAACGTAAGCGAATATCTAAGCTGCTGAACAGGTGATATTTGAGCGTTGGGCAGCTTGCCAATGCGCCGTTGGCGATGGGCGGGTAACGCGAAAACGAATAATGCCCAGGTGGCGAATAATCCCTGATAGGGGATGAATCAAGATAAGCAGGGAGCAGTATGTGTCCGAAAAAGAGCAAGAAAACCGCGCCGGTTGCCGCGGCCACTCCCGTGGCGCAGGGGCTTGAAAACCAGGTGGGCCTGGGCGTTGATATCGTGGAAATCGCACGCATGGCGACTGTGTTGAAACGCACACCGCGTTTTAAGTCGCGCGTCTTTACCGCCGATGAGCAGGCATATTGCGACAGCATGGCCAGCCCGGAAATCCACTACGCCACGCGTTTTGCCGCAAAAGAAGCGGTCCTTAAGGCGTTGGGCACTGGCTTCGGATGGGGCACGTGCGATCCGCGCAACGTTGAGGTGCGCCGCAACGTGAAGGGCCGTCCCTTCGTGGCGTTGCATGGCGCCGTGAAAGAGATCGCGCAGCAACAAAAAATCACGGAGATTCCCATTTCGCTTTCCTACACGCACGCCGAGGCGGTCGCATGCGCCATGGCCATCACGGACGACTCCGTGGCGCCTGCCGCGCCCGAAGATCCCATGATTGAGCTATCGCGCCAGTTCAAGGAGCTGCGCAACATGCTTGACGACATCGATGGTGTGGCAGGAGAAGTCGAAACGCCTGGGGAAGACATGCCTCGGGAAGATACATCTGGGGCGGACGCGTCCGGGGAAGGCGCGCTTCGGGAAGGCGCCGCCTCTGCTGGCGGAATGCTTGCCGCGGGCGCTGCTGCAGCTGGCGAGCTGTCGGGTGCCGCGCTGGATGCGGGTTTTGCTGCTAATGTGCCGGCTCGCGCGCAGGAAGGCGGCGAATAGCCGTGGCTGAGCTGCGCTTTTCCGATGCCGACTTGGCCGCATGGGTTCCTCTGCCAAAATCGGATGCCAATAAATACACGCGCGGAACGTTGAACGTGGTGGGCGGCAGTGCGCAGTATCCGGGTGCGGCCGTGCTTGCGTCGCGCGCGGGCCAGCGTGCCGGAGCCGGCTACACGCAAGTGTGGTGCGCGCCGGAATCGGTTGCCACGGTGCGCGCGGGCGGGCCGTCGCTTGTTGTGCGTGCCTGGGATGAACAGGAGCTTGACCAGGTGTTACAGAAGGCAGAAGACTCTGCAAAACATCCGGCAGCGGTGCTGATCGGATGCGGCTTTAGTGGGGAAGACCCGCAGGAATTACAGCTTCTGCGCACTGTTTTGGCGCGAGAAATTCCCATAGTTGTGGATGCCGGCGCCCTTTCGGGTTTGGCGCGCCTGGTGGCAAGCGAGGGTTCCGGTTTTCTGCATGCGCGCGCTGCGTCGGGGGCGGGAACGCCCTTGGTTTTAACGCCGCATGCGGGCGAGGCAAGCCGATTGATGGGCGCCTTGAGCAGGGATCGCATCGATTCCTGGCAAAACGCGAACCAGGGTGGGTGCGAAAACGCTGAGCAAGGCGAACGCCAGGAAGCTCGGGCCGCTGCGCAACGGAAGGCTCGGGCGGAAGCCTGTCGAGGGGTTCTGGCGGACGCCGATCGGGATGCTTGGGCAAAGGCCCAGGCGGATATCACGCAACAGATTGTCGCGGCACGTTTGCTTGCCGATGCGTATGCCGCGACGGTGGTTCTAAAAGGTCCGGAAACGGTGGTGGCGCATGGCGGCGACACGTACCTTATGGACAAAGGGACGCCCGCGTTGGCAAAAGCGGGAACGGGCGATGTGCTGGCGGGCATTATCGCGGCGCTTCTTGCACAGGGTCTTTCTCCTGTTCAAGCGGCAGTTCTGGGCACGCGGTTGCATGCCGATGCAGGCAATGAAGCAGCGCGCCGGGTAGGTGTGGTGAGTGTCATTCCCGAAGATGTCATCGACCGCATTCCTATTGCAATTCAGGAATTGCTGACGCACCGTTAGCCGCGCCCAGAACTCCTGATAAAATTTGCCAAGGCGCAACGGCTTGGGAACGCTGGCCGGCGAAGTGATGAGCCGGAGTGCGCGTCCGAAACCGCAATCGGCACGTGCCATTTAGATGTTGTTGAAGCTGCTGTTGGGGCCGCTGTTAAAGCACTACCAAGAAGGTGGATTATGACTGAACAAGCAAGTTTGTTCGATTTCGATATGGATTCCGCAGATGATGCGACGCAGGCGGCTGAAGTCGCCGCTGATAAAACGGCTGCTGCAGGAACGGCTGGCGAAGCGACTGCCTTTGCAACCGCTGGCGAAGCGACCGCGACGAACCCGGCAATCGCCGGTGAAACGTCCGCGGCGCCCGAAGTCTCCGACAGCGAAGGCATCGCTGGAATCTCGGGCGCTTCGGCGGCTCCTTCCGCAGCTTCTACTCCTGCAGACCCCGCGGCAACAGAAGCGGCGGCGCGCATCAAAAAGTTGCGCGCCGAAATCGAGCACCACACGTATTTGTATTACGCGAAGGACGCGCCGGAAATTTCCGACGCTGCCTACGACTCTCTTATGCGCGAGCTGAAAGAGCTGGAGCAGGAGTTTCCCCAGTTCGCAGACGCATCAAGCCCCACGCAGCGCGTGGGTGGCTACGTAAGCGAGCAGTTCAGCCCCGTTACGCACGAGCAGCGCATGTACTCGCTGGATAACGCTATGGACCTGGACGAGCTGGACGCGTGGATGACGCGCGTGCAGGACTTCTTCGGCCGCATGGTGCCGCTGTGCTGCGAGCTGAAAATCGACGGGTCGTCCATTGCGCTCACGTACGACAACGGCCGTTTGGTGCGCGCCGCCACGCGTGGCGATGGTGTGACCGGCGAAGACGTGACCGTGAACATCCGCGGCGTGGCCGACATTCCGCTTGCGCTTGCATCTGATGCCGCGGCGCTTATCACGCGCCCGGAAGGCTCGCTTGAGCTGCGCGGCGAAATCTACATGCCCAAAAGCAGCTTTGCCGCGTTGAATGCCGAAGCCGAGCTGGCGGGCAAGCAGGGTTTCGCGAATCCGCGCAACGCGGCGGCGGGATCGCTTCGTCAAAAGGACCCGGGCATTACGGCGCAGCGCGATCTGGCAACGTTCATGTACGCTATTGCCGACCAGCGCGCGCTTGATGTGAGCAGCCAGTGGGAGCTGTTGCAGTGGCTGCGCGCGGCGGGTTTCCATGTGAATCCCGATGTGAAGCTGTGCACGAAAGCCCAGGAAGTACGCGATTTTTGCGCCGATGCGCTGAAGCGGCGCGATGCGCTTGCCTACGACATCGATGGTGTGGTGGTGAAAGTGAACAACTTCGACCAGCAAGATGCCATGGGCTTTACGTCCCGCGCGCCGCGCTGGGCCATTGCCTTCAAATTCCCGCCGGAAGAAAAAACTACGCTCCTGCGCGATATTACGGTGCAGGTGGGACGCACCGGCAAACTCACGCCGGTGGCAGAGCTGGTGCCCGTGACGGTGGCTGGCTCGGTGGTGGCGCGCGCCACGCTGCATAACGTGGACGAGGTCCAGCGCAAAGATGTGCGCGTGGGCGACACCGTTATCGTGCGCAAGGCGGGCGATGTCATCCCCGAAATTTTGGGTCCGGTGCTGTCGCTGCGTCCGCAAGACGCGCGCGTGTGGACCATGCCCACGGAGTGCCCCAGCTGCAAAAGCCATGTGGTGCGCGAAGAAGGCGAAGTGGATTATCGTTGCATTTCCATTGATTGCCCAGCTCAGGCGGCTGAACGATTGATTCATTGGGCCAGTCGCGAGGCCATGGATATCGACGGCATGGGTGAGGAAATTATCGGACACTTGCTGAAGGCGGGCCGCGTGCGCGACGTTGCCGACTTCTATACGCTGGATGCCGTGGAGCTTTCCCTGCTGAACACAGGACGCACGAACAAAGACGGCGAAGCCATTACGCTGGGCAAGAAAACGGCCGACAAGTTGGCCGCGGCCATCCAGGAAAGCAAGATGCGCGACTTTTGGCGCGTAATCAACGGCATTGGCATTCGCCACGTGGGGAAGAACATGGCGCAGGTCATTGCGCGCAATTACCCCAGCATGGAACTGTTGATGGCGGCAACCGAGGAAAGCATGGCGGCCATCGATGGCATTGGCGAGAAAATCGCCCACTCTATCTGGGTTTTCTTGCGCA
>CAKTXN010000032.1 GCA_934630905.1 uncultured Eggerthellaceae bacterium | reverse complement strand
ATATTTCCGCAGGCCGGATGGCAGATTGGGCGGCATGCGGCGCGTCGTCGGCCGCGAATTAATCAGCGTTTCCCTAGAAGAACGGCGTTGTTCTCTGCGTTCTTAAACGCGCTTTCTACCAGGTCGGGAAGGGCTTGGAATTTTGTGCAGAAACTTTTGCACAGGCCAAAGCGGTTGTAACGTGGCACGAATATGGCATCGCAGCGGCCTTTGAGGCTGGCCACGTGGCCCATGAAAATCTTCGAGGCAAGACAGCACTCGTCAACCGAAAGAGCGTCGCCGTGCTTAAGCGTGAGTCGGTCGGTTTCGCCGCTGAGCACCACTTGGCAACCCAGTTCTTCGAAGAACGTCTTCCAAAGCACGCCAAAGCGATAGTACAGAAAGCCGCGTGGAATGCCGACGGTCTTCACGTCGCAATACGGCGCCGAAAGCAGCAGGTCAAAGCTTTTCAAAAGGATCTCCCGTCAAGAATTGCCTCTTTGCAAGTCGTTTATTATAGAAGGTACGCCTCAATGACTTCCAAATTGTCAACAAAGAGTGAAATACATGCTGTTTTCCTAGGGATTTGGGGGTTGGGTAAGAGTAGGGAAGAGTAAATAGGGGGTTTGAAGCTCTGCCTCTCGCTTTATCTGGGGTTCGAGGTCTGACCTTCGGGCAAGGGTAGGTAAGAGTAAGGACAGGGTGCGTGCCTTCATTTGCTTGCTTGTCGGCCGCTCGTTCGTGCGCTTTTGCTGCTTTTATTGCCGCGGCGCACGCGAAACGTTATATTTGCGAAGAGCGAAAACGCATATTTGATGGTTGGCGGGCTTTGTTGGCGTAAGACGCGGGCGCAAAATCCTCCAGCGAATCGCAACAAAACGCAACAAAACGAAACGAGAAAGGCGCTTTATGAACACAGCCGCTATTGTGCTTGCCGCGGGCGAAGGTTCGCGCATGAAGTCGAAGCATTCCAAGGTAACGCATTGCATTCTTGAAAAACCCCTGGTCAGATGGGTTGTTGATGCCGCAAAGCAAGCGGGTGTGGAAAAAGTGATCACCGTAGTGGGTCATGGCCGCGCAGAGGTTGAGCCGCTGGTGAGCGATACCGTAACGGTGGTGCAAGAACAGCAGCTGGGCACGGCAAACGCGGTTTCCGTGTGCAAAGAAGCCCTTGCGGATTTCGATGGCTCGCTTCTGGTTCTTACGGGCGATAGCCCCCTGGTTACCGCCGACACGCTGCGCGCCCTGGTGCAAAAGCGCGAAGAAAGCCAGGCTGCTGTAGTGGTTCTTACCATGGTTGTGGACGATCCCTTCGGTTATGGCCGCATTGTGCGCGATGCGCAAGGAAACGTGGAACGCATTGTGGAGCAAAAAGACGCCACGCCCGAGCAGCAGGCTATCACCGAATGCAATTCCGGCTTCTACTGCTTCGATGCAAAAGCTCTGTTTTCTGCTCTTGAACAGGTGAAATCAAACAACTCCCAGGGCGAGTACTACTTGACCGATGTTTTGGAAATCGCACGCGAAGCGGGTCGTGCCGTGCTGGCGCAAGTGGTGGAAGACCCCACCGAGTGCTTGGGCGTGAACACGCGCGTTCAGCTGGCGCAGGCGGCAAAGAAAATGCAGCAGCGCATTAACACAGCGCATATGCTGACGGGCGTGACCATGGTCGACCCCGATCAGGTGTGGGTTTCTCCGGAAACGACCATCGGCATGGATACCGTTATTTACCCAGGTGTCTCGCTTTTGGGCAAGTGCGCCATTGGGCAAGATTGTGTTTTGGGACCGAATTGCCACTTGCGTGATGCGCAGCTGGAAGACGGCACGGAGCGTTTTGCTTCCTAAAAGGGACTTTAATCAGAAAAATGTCACTTTTTCAGGTAAAAACAGCGGTTTTCGCCTAATAGCATCTCCCCTGAAAATGACCTGTTGAGTACAATATGAGATTATGAGACAGCTGCGCTTTTGCGCGGCAGCAGTTATTGGTATGCGCAAAATCAAGGAGCACATTCATGAAGACGGAAATGAAGAAGAGCATGGCGCTTTTTTCCGGCTCGGTCAACCCTGCACTGGCCGAGGGAATCGCCCGTGAACTGGGGACAGAATTAGGGGCGGTGAAGCTGGAGAAGTTCGCGAATGGCGAAATCTATGCGCGCTATGAGCAGAGCGTTCGTGGTGCCGACGTTTTTCTGATTCAGTCCGTTGCCGGCACAAGCGTGGGTTCGGGCATGGACGTCAACGATGCATTGATGGAAATGCTGATCATGGCAGATGCGGCAAAGCGAGCATCCGCCCGCACCATCACCGCTGTTCTTGCCCATTACGGTTACGCTCGTCAGGACCGCAAGGCTGCGCCGCGCGAGCCGATTACCGCAAAGTTGGTTGCCGATTTGCTGCAGGTTGCCGGTGTTGACCGCGTGATCACGCTTGATCTGCACGCAAGCCAAATTGAAGGCTACTTTGATATTCCGGTGAACCACCTGACCGCAATGCCTGTTCTTATCGACGCCATCAACAAGAAGGGCTTTGACGCTTCCGAGCTTTGCATTGTAAGCCCCGATGTGGGTCGCGCGAAGGAAGCAAAGAAGATGTCCACCCTGATGGGAGCCGACCTTGCCATTATGCATAAGGATCGCCCGGGTCATAATAAGGCAGAAATCACCGCTCTGATCGGCGATGTTACCGGCAAGATCTGCATTCTGAACGACGATATGGTTGACACGGCGGGATCTGCTTGCGCTGCCGCAAAGACGCTTTTGGAGAAGGGCGCGAAGCGCGTGTTTATGACCAGCACGCATCCGGTTTTGTCCGGCCCGGCGTTCGACCGCATTCGCGATTCTTCCATTGAGCAGCTTATTGTGTGCGACACAATTCCGATTGATCCGGAAAAAGCTGCCGCTTCGCGCATCAAGGTGGTTTCCGTGGCTCCGCTTTTGGCGCGCGCCATCAACGAGGTGTACCACTGCGGATCGGTCGCTTCCATTTTCTAAGAGCGTTCGAACTGCGCGTTTGTGTAGTGTTTTGAAGGGGTGCGTCCTTGGGGCGCGCCCGTTTTTTTGAAAGGTTGTGAGAAGGCAGGCATGGCAGATACATTTCTCATTGTGGGACTGGGAAATCCTGGCGATGAATATGCCCACACGCGCCATAATGCCGGTTTCGATACGGTGGACTCCCTTGCAAATGAGTTGGGCGTTCGCTATTGGAAGACCGAAGGCGGCGCATTGGTGGGCAAAGTTTCGTGGCATGATTTCGATTTGATTATGGCCAAGCCGCAAAGCTACATGAACACAAGCGGCGGCCCCGTGAAAACGCTGTGCTCCACGTATAAGGTTTCGCCTGATCATCTGGTTGTTATCCACGATGAGCTGGATATCGACCCGGGCACGATTCGCGTAAAGTTCGGTGGCGGCCACGCGGGCCACAATGGCTTGCGTTCGATTTGCGACAAGTTGGGAACGCGCGATTGGTTCCGCGTGCGTTGCGGCATCGGGCGTCCTCCGGGAAGAATGCCGGTTGCAGACTGGGTTTTGTCTCGTCCGAAGAAGGAAGCAGAACAGGATTTCACCCAGGCGGTGCAGCTTGCGACCCAGGCAACGCTGTTCCTTTTGGAAAACGGCTTAGAAAAAACGCAGCAGAAGTTTAATTAAACATAGGGCAAGAGCGAGAGCGACAGAGGCGTACAACAACAGCGCGGAGGCAAAAAGTGACAAAGACGGAGAATCATTCCGCAGAAAAAAGAACGAAGATTCCAGCGAGCCTGCTTATAACGTTTGCAGTGCTCTCTATTTCCGGCGGCCTGGGTAATTGCTCGCAGACAGCAGTAAACGCCCTGCTCATAGGCATGTCGACTGAAATGGGCGTTTCCGTTGCCACCAGCCAATGGCTCACCACAGGCTACATTTTGGCGCTGGGTGTTTTCGTTCCTCTTGCTCCGTTTTTGACAAAACGCTTTTCCGAGCGGTTCATGATGATGGTGGCGCTTGGCTGTATTGCGGCGGGCTCGCTTCTTGTTATTGCCGTGCCGCTGTTTCCCGTGGCGCTGATTGCGCGCGTTATGCAGGCGGCCGGCGCAGGTCTGATGATGCCCGCCATGCAGACTATGGTTATGGTTGATATGCCGCGCGAACGCATGGGGCTGTTCATGGGAATCAACGGTGTCGCCATGGGCTTCATGGTGAACTTGGGTCCTACGATCGGCGGTGCACTTGAAAGCGCGTTCGGATGGAAGAGCTTTTTCTGGTTGATGTTCGGTTTCATGGTGGCCATGATGGTCCCCACTATGAAATGCGCGCGCTCGCAAGGGGGCAACAAGCAAGAGCGTTTTGATGCGCCATCATTCATCACCTGCGGTATTGGCTTTGTGGGTTTGCTTTTGGGATTCAGCAACGCCAGCAATTTAGGTGTGACCCATGTTGCGGTATGGCTTCCCATAATCGTGGGTTCTTTGTTGATCGCTCTGTTCGTGCGCCGCGAAAAGCACATGGTGAATCCGCTGATCAGCATGGATATCTTCGCTGATCGTCAATATTGCTGGGGCTTCATTGGCAGCTGCGTTTTAAGTGCGGCGTTTGTGGGCACCATGCTGGTTGTTCCGCTGTATGTGGAAGACCTGCGCGGCGGTACGGCGCTTGATGCGGGCATTGTTTTGCTACCGGCATCGCTGATGGCGCTGGTGGCGAATGTGGTCGCGGGCGCCTCGATGGACAAGTTCGGCGCACGTAAAGTGCTGATAGCGACCACAACGTTTCTCGTGGTTGGTGCAGTTTTGGCGCTGTTCTGCGATGATGAGACGCCGCTTTGGTTCTTGGCGGTGTCCCAGGCGGTTCGCGCGTTAGGCATTTCAGGGAGCATCGGACCGTTTATCGGATGGGCGCTTGAAAAGTTGCCTGGGCGCATTGTTTCCGATGGAAGCTCGTTTCTTACCGTGGGGCGTCAGGCGTGCGCTTCGTTGGGAACGGCTATTATGGTGCTGCTTATTGTGGCGTTTACTCAGATGGGACAATCTGTTTTTGCGTATCACGCAGCGTTTTTCTTCTCGGTAGTGTTCTCCGTTCTCACCTTCCTGGTGGCAGTGCTGAAGGTTCGCTCGTAGCCTCGCCTGTTGACAAATTACCCCACCTTTTGTCAACAATGCGCCTGCTTTACGATGCATCGCCTATCGTTTCTTTTCCGTAAAATGGTCACTCGTTTAGCTCGAATGTGTTTTCCTGCTGGCGCAAAAAAGGGATAATTGATTTTTAGGTTTTTCCTAAAAATGAAGGGAGTCTGCATGTCAGAACAGGAAAAGGCGGAACAAGAAGTTACCGCCGTTTACGACGCGCGTGAGTTGGGCGCTCCTAAGATGGGCATCTTGGGTCTTCAGCACATGTTCGCAATGTTCGGTTCCACTATTTTGGTGCCGGTTCTTACCGGTCTTTCCGTTTCCGCAACGCTTTTATTCGCTGGTTTGGGAACGCTTCTGTTCCATTTGATTTCGAAGCGTAAAGTGCCCGCATTCTTGGGCTCGTCCTTCGCGTTTCTGCCGGGATATTTCGCCATTGCTGCAGCCGGCGTTGAGTATCTGCCGTACGCCTGCCTGGGCGTTGCGTGCGCGGGCTTGCTGTACCTGGTGCTTTCGGCGCTGTTCCGTGCTTTCGGTGCGGCGCGCGTTATGCGCTATTTCCCGCCTGTGGTAACGGGCCCCATTGTTATCTGCATTGGCTTGTCCCTGGCAAGTACGGCAATTTCGAGCTGCCAGACCGACTGGCCGGTTGCCATTATTGCCATTGTTGTTATTGTGGTGTGTAGCATCTTTGGCAAGGGCATGATCAAGATCGTTCCTATTCTTATGGGCGTTATCATCTCTTACGTAATTGCTGGTTTTATGGGCGTTGTGGACTTCTCCGGCGTGGAAAGCGCGGCATGGATCGGTCTGCCCGTGCTGTGGGAGAACACCGTGTTTTCCCTGTTCGGACCTGGTTTTAACTCGGGTATTGCATTGACGGCCATCATCACCATCATGCCGATCGCTCTGGCTACCATGATTGAGCACATCGGCGACATTTCCGCAATTAGCTCCACGTGCGAACGCAATTTCATTGCCGATCCGGGTCTGCATCGCACGCTTTTGGGCGATGGCCTTGCTACCATTGTGGCATCGCTGTTCGGCGCTCCTGCTAACACAACGTACGGCGAAAACACGGGCGTTTTGGCTCTGACTCGCGTTTACGACCCGCGCGTGGTGCGCTTGGCAGCCATCTTCGCGATCATCTTCAGCTTCAGCCCCAAGTTTGCAGCCATTATCGGCGCCATGCCCAGCTGCGTGGTTGGCGGCGTTTCTCTGGTTCTGTATGGCATGATTTCCGCAGTTGGCGTGCGCAATCTTGTTGAGAATCACGTGGATTTCTCCAAGAGCCGCAACGTTTTGATTGCGGCGCTGATTCTGGTGCTGAGCCTGGGCATTGCCTACAGCGATGCGGGTGCTATCAATATTGTGCTGGGCGAAGTCACCATTGGCCTTTCCGGTTTGGCTGTGGGCTCTTTGGTGGGCATTCTTATGAACGCGTTCCTGCCGGGCAAGGATTACCATTTCGATGCTGGCAAGGTTGACCAGGCCATGCTTACCATCGATGACGGCGTAACGCTGAATAACGTTGACGACCCGCTTACGGAAGAAGAGAAAAACAAGCGCCCGTAAGTTTTTATCGATTGCAGGATTTTCCGTTGCTGTTTACCAAGCGGTTTGTTCGTGTCCTATAATTGCTCTAGCTTGTATTAACAAGGCGCTGCGCGAGAGTATTTTTGCTTCGAGAAGGCAAAAATGCGGATTGCGTGGCGCTTGTTGTTTGAACGCCGTGCTGATCGGCTTTGAATGAAAACGGAAGGAATCGCCATGGCGTTCATGCTGGGTTGCGAAAAAATATGTGTCGATTACCCCACGAAGCAAGTGTTCAGCGATTTGTCGCTGGGGGTCGATGAAGGTGCGCGCATTGGCATTGTTGGACGCAATGGCGACGGCAAATCAACATTGCTCAAAGTGCTGACCGGCGCCGTTGAGCCTGATAGCGGACGTGTTTACCGCACTCACGGCGTATCGGTTGGCATGCTGGGGCAAATGGACAGCTTGGACAACGAAAGCACCGTCGAGCGTGCCGTGGTGGGCAACCTGGAAACATACGAATGGGCGGCCGATGCGAAAATCCGCGACATTATTGCGGGACTTCTGAGCGACATTCCCTGGGGTGGCTTGGTGGGAACGCTTTCGGGCGGGCAGCGCCGTCGCGTTGACTTGGCGCGCCTTTTGGTGGGCGATTGGGACGTTCTTGCCCTGGACGAACCCACAAACCATCTGGACATTCGCGCTATTACGTGGCTTGCTGGCCACCTGAAAAATCGATGGCGCGCAGGGCAAGGCGCGCTGCTGGTGGTAACGCATGACCGCTGGTTTTTGGATGAAGTCTGCCTGAACATGTGGGAAGTGGTCAACGGCAACGTTGAACCATTCGAAGGCGGCTTTTCTGCGTACATCATGCAGCGCGTTGAGCGCGATCGTTTGGCGGATCTGGCGGAACAGAAGCGCCAAAACCAGCTGCGTAGAGAGCTTGCGTGGCTCTCGCGCGGTGCCCGTGCGCGTTCAACGAAGCCAAAATTTCACGTTGCCGCAGCTCAGGCGCTTATCGCGGATGTGCCACCCTTGCGTGACACGTTGGAGCTGAAACGCATGGCCATGGCGCGTTTGGGAAAGCGCGTGTGCGATATAGAGAACGTCACGGTTTCCTTCGATGGCAAACCGCCGGTGCTCTCGGACGTAACGTGGCTTATTGGTCCGGGTGACCGCGTGGGCATTGTGGGCGAAAACGGCGCGGGTAAAACAACGCTGCTTCGTCTTATCCAGGGTCAGATAACGCCTGATAAGGGGCGCGTTCGCATTGGACAGACCGTTCGCTTTGCCGTGCTGTCGCAGCATTTGGACAACCTGAAGGCGTTTGGAAACGATCGTGTGAGGCAGGTTATTGGCCGCTATAATTCGCGCGTGATGCTTGACGGCAAGGAATCCACACCTGCGCAACTTCTGGAGCGTTTGGGCTTTTCGCATGCAGATCTGAACGAGCCGGTGTGCGATCTTTCGGGCGGGCAGAAGCGCCGCCTTGCGCTGATGCTCATTTTGCTGGATGAGCCGAACGTTTTGATTTTAGACGAACCGGGCAATGACCTGGACGTTGACATGTTGGCCGTTGTAGAAGACATGCTTGATAGCTGGCCGGGCACGTTGATTCTGGTGACGCACGACCGCTACCTCATGGAGCGCGTTACCGATGACCAGTATGCCCTGATAGGCGGCACGCTTCAGCATCTTCCCGGTGGTGTTGACCAATACTTGCGGCTGGCGGCAGCGCAAGGCGAAGCGGACGCGCGTGCCGTAACGAACGCAGCGGTTTCCGCAGGTAGCGGGCAAGATGCTCCTGCTCGCGCGGCAGGGGAAGGCACTGGCGCTGGTGCATCTGCGGGGGCAGCGGAGGGTTCCGCTCCCAACAGCGCTGCAGCAAAACCGAAGCTCTCAGGCGGTCAGCAGCGCGAACTTCGCAAGCAAATGGCCTCGCTGGAGCGTAAAACAGAAACGCTGCGGGGCAAAATCGAGCAAGCTCAGGAGCGTATGGGGCAGGCGGACCCTTCCGATTACGTGAAACTGGGCGAGATCCAGGCGGAAATCGCGGGCTATCGCGATCAGATAGACGCCATGGAGCTTGAGTGGCTTGATCTGGCGGAAACGCTGGGCGAATAACGCGTGTTCTTCTTGCGGGTGCCGCGCAGTTGTTTCTTTGTGGCGCCGCATGCAAGTGCGCATCCTTGGCCTTCTTTGTGAAGAAAACGCAGTTCAATCACTCTTTTTTTGCGACTTCGCGCGTAAACTTCACGCAAAAACCCACAATGCAGGTCAACTGATACCTGTCCGTAACGTTACTGATGCTCTGTTTGCGTTATTCTGTTTCGTAAAGGAAGCTTTGAGTTTGCTACCAGGAGAAAGGAACAGATATGGCACGATTTTGCTCAAGCTGCGGTGGTTCTGTTGAGCCGGGCCAAAAGTTTTGCATGAACTGCGGTGCGCCCATTATAGAGGTAACGCAGCAGGCTTCTCCGCAATCGACGAATCAGGGTTTTGCTGCGCCATCGCCGCAAGCTCAGGTAATTACGAACGGCTCGCCCTTGTCGCGTGCATGGAACGACTTCCGCAACGAAAAAGGCCTGATAGGACGCCTGGTTGTCCTGTGTATTTTGATGTGCATTCCCATTGTGAACTTTTTTGCCATGGGCTACTGTCTTATGTGGTGCGCCGATTCCGCATTGGGGCGCAATCAGGGAATGCCCGCTAAATATTTGACGGGCGCCACGTTCACGCTGGGCTTTTTCTCTTTCGTTGTATCGCTGGTGTGGAGCGTTGTCTTTGGCCTGCTGGGCGCCATTCCGATAATCGGCGTGCTTGCTTCCATTGCGTTCTTGGTGCTTTTGCCCTGCTTGATTCTAAGTCAGGTGCGCCTTGCCCTGTTCGGCTCGCTGGGCAGCGCGTTTGAGTTGTCGAAGGTGTGGGACGTGTATAAGCCCAACTTGGGAACGACGCTTGTCATTGCGTGGGCGCCGCAGCTTCTTGCTCTTGTAGCGATTGTGGTCATTGGATTCATTATGTCGCTCTTTGGCGGTGTGAGCATTCTTTCGTTTGCTTATGGCGATGGCGGGTTTGCAGCAGGTGTGGGCGCATTCAGCATTGTCATTATGATTATCGGCGGCATTTTGATCGCGTTCGTGGAAACGGCTGCCACGTTGATTATGTATCGCGCGTTCGGCTATTTCGTTGCGGAAACTGCTCCGCAATGGGTGCGCGATGGTTTGGTTGCCAACCCGCAGGCACGCGTGTAATCAGGGGTTTTATTGCTGCTGCTTGATTGTTCGCTTGATTAGGTGACAGGGGGTCGCTGTCCGCGTTTTGCTTCGGGTACTTGCAGAAGGTTTCGACTGCAGTGTTTTGGTCACGAAGGAAAGCGCGTGATGGTGGCCCCTTCTCTGTAGCATGAAGGCATGTGGTAAGGGATTCCCGGCTACTCATGGGAAGTGTGAAGCAAAAGTAACGGGACAAAGACGGTTTTGTGTCGTTTCTTGTGCTTTCAGCTGTTTTTAATAATTCGGCGGTAATGTTTGCCCAAACGAACAGGAGGAAAGTATGTCTGATTTTTCAAACGATGACGATAAAACGTACTACCCGCGTTACGACTCTCAGACCGGTGAGCCTTTGCATCCGCCGGTAGCGTCTGCGTCGCAAGCGGGCGCGCAGGCTGAACCGCAGGCGCAGGCCGCTTCATCGGCTGCTTCGCAGGCGCAAACTGCATCTGCTTACTCGGCTCCCTCTTATACGACGCCCGCTTATACGGCGGCTCCGGCAAAGACGCCTTCTGCAAAAAGCGGCGGCTTGAAAACGTTCCTTATGGGATTCTTGGGCGCTGCGGTGGCATGCGTTTTGGCTGGCGGCGTGCTGTTTGGCGCACTTTCGGCGGATACGGATTCCGGCAGCGGATCTTCCGGTTCAGTGAATCTGGGTTCAAACGACTCAACCTCGATTACGGTGAAGGGCGAAGACGCGAACTTGGCAGAAGTCATTGCCGAGAAAACCACGCCTTCCGTGTGCTGCATTTATGTGTACTCCAAGCAGAGCGGTTATTCTCTGTACGGCTTTGGCAATTCGAGCTCCGATGAGCTTTCTCAGTCTTCGCTGGGTAGCGGCGTTATCTTGAGCGCCGATGGTTATGTTCTTACGAATTACCACGTGATTGAAGGTGCCGACGCGCTGAAGGTTTCCGCGAATGGCACGGAATACGACGCGACGATTGTGGGCACCGATGAAAGCTCTGACCTGGCTGTTATCAAGCTTACGGGCGCTTCGGGCCTGACGCCTATCTCGATTGGCGATTCCGATAACCTGACCACGGGCGAATGGGTTATGACCATTGGCAGCCCCTTTGGCCTGGAGTCCTCGGTGGCAACAGGCATTGTTTCTGCAACAAGCCGTTCGCAAATCATGAGCTCCGAGAATTCAAGCAGCTCGGGTACGTCGATTTACGTGAACCTGATTCAGACCGACGCCGCCATTAACCCGGGCAACTCCGGCGGCGCGCTGGTGGATTCGCAAGGCAAGCTTATTGGTATAAACACCTTGATCACCAGCTATTCCGGCAACTACTCTGGCGTTGGCTTCGCTATTCCGGTGAATTACGCCATGGAAATTGCGAACACGATTATCGAGGGCAAAACGCCATCCCACGCGCAACTGGGTGTGACGCTGGTTTCGGTAACGTCTTCGCTGGCGCAGCGTTACAAGCTCTCTGCTTCTTCGGGTGCTTACATTTCTTCGGTGATTTCCGATTCCAGCGCAGACAAAGCGGGGTTGGAAGTGGGCGACATCATTACGAAGGTGGACGACACCACGGTGACATCTGCAAGCGACCTGATGATTGCCGTGCGTTTGAAGAGCCCAGGCGATACGATTACCGTCACGTACAATCGCGACGGCAAAGAGAAGACTGCAACGGTTGAGCTGGGTTCCGATGCCACCGAGAGCAGCACTTCAAGCTCACTTCTGCATAGGGGATCAACTTCTAACGCATAAGGCGCGCAAGCGTTGCAGGTGCGCGTGCGCGGAAGTGCGGGCGTGCAAGCACGCGAATGACGCCGCGTGAAGCATGAAAAAACGTACAAGGGCTTTGGAAAAAGCAAGAAAAGGCTGAGTGTTCCGCTTGGCCTTTTCTGTTTTCGGGTACACTGTAAGGAACTATGTAATCAACGGTGGAAGGACCACTATGTCTGAAGAGTACGCTTATAAGCGCGTTTTGCTGAAATTGTCCGGTGAGGCTCTTGCAGGAAGCCAAGGTTACGGCATTGACCCCAAGGTTGTTGACGATCTTGCTGAAGAGCTGGTAGATGTTGTTGACGGTGTTGAGCTGTGCATTGTTGTGGGCGGCGGTAACATCTTCCGTGGTATGGCGGGTGCGGCCGAAGGCATGGATCGCTCTCAGGCAGACTACATTGGCATGCTGGCAACCGTTATGAACTCGCTGGCTCTGCAGGAAGCGTTTGAGCGCCACGGCATTGAAACTCGAGTTCAGAGCGCTATTTCCATGCAGGAAGTGTGCGAGTCGTTCATTCGCCGCAAGGCAGTGCGCCATTTGGAGAAGGGCCGTGTGGTTATTTTCGCCGCAGGTTCAGGCAATCCGTACTTCACGACCGACACCGCTGCCGCTCTGCGTGCATGCGAGCTTGACTGCGAGCTGCTGATGAAGGCAACCAAGGTCGATGGCGTTTACGACAAGGACCCCGTGAAGAACCCTGACGCCAAGAAGTTCGACCGCATTTCTTATAAAGAGGTTCTGGCGCGCGATTTGCACGTGATGGATGCCGCGGCAACGTCTTTGTGCATGGATAACAGCCTGCCCATTATGGTGTTCAATCTTGATGGCAAGGGTAACATTGCTGCTGCGCTGCGTGGCGAATCTGTGGGCACCGTGGTTGAGTAGGGTCGAAAACAAGGAAGGGAAAGGACACTACCATGCTTGATATGATTAAAGAATCTGCTGATGAGCATATGAAAAAGGCGCTCGAGTCGCTGGACTACAACTTTGCAAGCGTCCGTACTGGTCGCGCAAACGCCATGGTGCTTGATCGCATCAAGGTTGATTATTATGGCGTGCCCACGCCCGTGAATCAGGTGGCCGCCGTGAAGTCCCCTGATGCGCACCTTCTTGTTATCGAGCCGTGGGAGAAAAGCACCCTGCGCGCTATTGAGCATGCCATCCTTGCCTCTGACCTGGGTGTAACGCCTTCGAATGATGGTAACTGCATTCGCCTGCCGTTCCCGCAGCTTACCGAGGAGCGTCGTAAAGAGCTGGCAAAACAGTGCAAGGCGTTTGCGGAAGAGGCGCGTGTTGCCGTGCGCAATGCTCGTCGCGAGGCGAACTCCGACATTGCCAAGACCATCAAGGAAGAAAGCCTTCCCGAAGATGATCAGAAGCGCTACGAGAACGAAATCCAGAAGATGACCGACAAGTACATTGCGACGATTGATGAGGCATGTAAGAAGAAGGAAGCCGAGGTTATGACGGTGTAGGTTGCGCTGTTCTGCCGAACAGCGCAACTGCTCGACACTGCGAAGCGTCTGGGCTTGGCATTTGACCTTTTTGCGCTCCTCTTCGCGTACCGAAGTACGCTCGGTCGCACAACGGGCCAACTGGCTGCGCCGATACGCTTCTCGCTGACGCTGGTGCGAAGGGGAGCGCAAGGCTGCAAGAACCCGCTCGCTCGCACACGGCACGTTGGGCCGCTTAGCTCGTCTCGCGGAACCTTTCACGCCAAATCGCTCCGCCGATACGGCTAAACAGCGAGGTGGCGCGTACCGAAGTACGCTCGGTCGCACAACAGGCCAACTGGCTGCGCCGATACGCTTCTCGCTGATGTTGGCGCGAAGGGGAGCGCGATACTCCGCCGATGCGGCTAAACAGCGGGATGCGGCAGGTCAACTGACGCCTCCGATGCAACCGTTGAGATTTGCACCTTTACCGGAAGGAGGGCTTGTGTGAATAAGCCACTGGACTACATATATCCGAGCCCTCCCGAGGGTCTTGATCCAAAAGCGCTTGACCTGGAGCGCATTCCGAAGCACGTTGCGCTGATTATGGATGGCAACGGGCGCTGGGCAAAAGCGCGCGGCAAAAATAGATTGAGCGGACATAAAGCGGGTATCGAAGCTGTTCGCGAATCTATTCGCATGGCTTCTGACCTGGGAATTCGTTATTTAACTATCTATTCCTTCTCTTCTGAGAATTGGAAACGCCCGCCTGAAGAAGTTATTGGGCTCATGGATTTGTTCGCAAAAACCATGCTGGCCGAAGTGGCGGAGCTGCATAAAGAGCACGTGCGCGTGAAGACTATTGGTGACTTGTCCATGCTGCCGCCGAAAACGCGCGATGCGTTCAAACAGGCGTGGGAGACCACGAAAGACAATTCGGGCATGACGCTGGTTGTTGCGGTGAATTACGGCGGTCGCAAGGAAATTGTGGATGCGGCGGCGGCATTCGCCCAGGCAGCGCAGGAAGCGCATGAGCGGGGCGAAGAGCTGGAGTGCACCGAAGAGGCCTTCGCGAAATTCCTGTATACCAGCGATATTCCCGACCCTGAGCTGCTCATTCGCACGAGCGGCGAGATGCGCATTTCCAACTTTCTTTTATGGCAGATTGCCTATTCTGAATTTGTGGTAACCGATGTTTTATGGCCCGATTTCGATCGTTATGAGTTTTTGCGTGCTTTGCTTCAGTACCAAGGGCGCGATCGCCGATTCGGAGGTGTGAAGTAGTCATGTCCGAGCAAGATAACCGCGACATGCAAGAATGGCCGCATGACCCTGAGCCAGGCACATTTCGCGACAAGTTTCGCCAGAGCCGCTACAACGATGGCTCGAACGAGCAAGATCGTACCGAGCCCACACGTGGCGAGCGCTTAAAAGATGCGGCGTACAAAAAAACGCCGAATCGCTTCAAAAACGCATCTGACCTGCAGGTTCGTTTGCGTACTGGCTTTATTTACATTGTGCTGACGTTGGCTGGCATTGTTTTGGGCGGCTGGGGTTTAGTTGTAATGCTTTCGGTGACAGCGGGCATTTGCGCGGGCGAGTTCTACTTCATGCTGCGTAAAGATTCGAAATTACCCAACGAGGTTTTAGGCATTATCGGCGCTGTTGCTTTCCCGCCGGCTGCTCATTTGTGGGGTTTGGCGGGCTGCATGATGGTATCGTTGCTGCTGCTTTTGGCGCTGTTGGTGTGGTACGTGTTTTGGCTGCGCGCGCGCATTGCCGATGTGGGCGTGAGCTTTTTCGGCGCTCATTACACGGGTTTGTTGCTCTCGAGCTTTGTGCTGATTGACACCGCCATGGAGTGGCCGTACAGCTCGCTGGCGCTGTTCGTGATTTTCGCGAGCGTGTGGCTCAACGACGGCATGGCGTACCTGGTGGGAAGCAAGATTGGCAAGCATAAGCTGGCGCCGCACATTAGCCCGAAGAAAAGCTGGGAAGGCTTTGTTGCCGGCATTGTGACCTCGATGGCGGTGTGGTGCGTGTTCGTTGTTGTCCCCGGTGTTACGATTTCAGTGCCGCAGGCGCTTGCGTTCGGATTGATTTGCGGCCTGATGAGTGTTTTGGGCGACCTTGCGGAAAGTCGCATTAAGCGCAATTCCGGCGTGAAGGATTCGGGCACTATTATGCCTGGTCACGGAGGACTTCTTGACCGTACCGACTCGATGTTCATTGCGGCTGCGGTGGCGTTTGTCCTTTTGACGTTTGGCGGCTGTATCAACGTGGTGTTTTAAGAAGGCAATATGAAACGAATCGCTGTTTTAGGATCTTCGGGCTCTATTGGAACGCAAACGCTTGATGTGTGTCGTCAGCATGCAGATAAGCTGAAAGTCACTGCTTTGGCAGTGGGCAGCCGTGCGAGTGTTTTAGCTGCTCAAGCGAAGGAATTTGGCGTCAAAAACTGTGCGATTGGCCGCGATGATTTGGCGGGTTGCGCAGAGGCACCCGAAGGTTGCCGTTTTGGCTTCCAGGCGGTTTTGGATTTGATTCAAGCCGATGATGTTGACGTTGTGGTGAATTCCCTGGTGGGAGCCGCAGGTTTGCGCGTGAGCTACGAAACGCTGCGTGCGGGCAAGGTTTTGGCGCTGGCAAACAAGGAGTCGCTGGTTGTGGGCGGCGACTTGATTATGCCCCTGGCTGCGCAGCTTGATGCGCGCGCGGGACATGCGGGCGCTCTTATGCCGATTGACTCCGAGCACGGTGCAATCTATCAGTGCCTTTTGGGCGAGAATCCCAAAGAGGTCGCAAAGCTGTGGGTCACGGCATCGGGTGGACCGTTTCTCGGTAAGACAGTGGCGGAGTTGAAGGACGTTACCCCTGCTCAGGCGCTTGCTCACCCCACGTGGAACATGGGCGCGAAGATAAGCATTGATTCTTCGACCCTGATGAACAAAGGCCTGGAGGTTATTGAGGCCCATCATTTGTTCAACATGCCGTACGACAAGATTGAAGTGGTGGTGCAGCCGCAAAGCGCCATCCACTCCATGGTTGAGTTCACCGATGGAAGCGTTAAGGCGCACCTGGGAACAACGGATATGCGCATTCCCATTCAGTTCGCGTTGTCGTTCCCCGACCGTTGGGAAGCTCCTGTTCAGCCGCTTGATTTCCGTACGTTGGGGTCGTTTGATTTTGCAGCGCCCGATGAAAAAACGTTTCGTTGCTTGGCGCTTGCCCGTCATGCGGGTACGGTGGGCGGCACGCTTCCGTGCGCGATGAATGCTGCGAATGAGATTGCCGTGGCGGCGTTTTTGTGCGAGCAATGTTCGTATTTGGGCATTGCCGATTGCGTTGAGGCGGTTATGGAGGCACATCAGGTGCAAACAGCTGAATCGCTTGAGCAGCTTGAGGAAGTAGACGCATGGGCGCGTGCTCAGGCGCGGCATGTGTTGGGGCTGTAGCGGCTTTGTTGTGTTCCCCTGGATTTTTCCAAGACTGCGCTCTTTACAGAGTTTCCCCAGGTAGAATTCTAATAGAAACCTGGTGAAAGGATTTTTCTGCATGGATATTCTTCTGATGCTGGTATACGTGTCGCTTCTTTTGGGGTTGCTGGTCATCATCCACGAGGGCGGACATTATCTGGCGGCGCGTGCATTTGGTGTACGCGTGACCGAATTCATGGTGGGCTTTCCCGGTCCGAGCTTGAGCATTCGTCATGGCGAGACGCGTTTCGGCGTGACGTGCGTGCCGTTGGGTGGCTATGCGCGCGTGTGCGGCATGGAAACGGGACCCATGAGCCCTTATCTGCAGATAACGCTTGCAGCCATGTATGCGCGTGGAACAGCGGAAATGGAAGATGTTGCGCGTGATTGCGGCATTTCCGACGATGAAGCGCTAAAGGCGCTAGACGAGCTGGTTGAGTGGGGCTGCTTGACGGGTCCCAAGAAAAAAGATCAGTACAACACGTATCGGTTGGTTGATGTGCGGCCAACGCGTCGGCAAATCAAGAAGGCGGAAAAAGCGGGGCTTCCCGTTCCCGCGGCATACGAAGAAGGTCAACCGCGTCCTTGCGAAGACGCAAAAGCCCTGTTTGAGCACGAGTACAAGCAGCAGTACCGTTCTCTTCCTTTTTGGAAACGTTCGGTGATTCTGCTGGCGGGCATTGCGGTGAACTTGGTTTTTGCTGTGCTGGCGTTCGTGGTTGTGTATTCGATTCTGGGCTTTGACGTTCAGAATACGGATACGGGCGAAATCACGCATCGTACGCTGAACCCGTTGCAGTCCATTGCCGTGGGATTCAACTACATTGTGATGGTTGCGCAGGCCATTTTGAACCTGTTCAACCCGGCAACGGCGGCAGAAACCGTATCGCAGTAGTCTTCGATTGTGGGCATTGCGATTATCTCCAAAACGGCTGCTGAGCAAGGATTTGAAACGTTTCTGCTGTTCACTGGCATGATTTCTGTCTCGCTGGGTCTGATGAACCTGCTTCCCATCACACCGCTTGATGGCGGTCGCTTCGTTATCGAGATCTACCAGCGCATCACGCACCGTCTTGCGTCCGAGCGCGCGCTGAACGTTATCACGTCGCTGGGCATGTGCTTTATTCTGGTGCTATGCGTGGTGATGATTGGGCAAGATGTCATGCGCATCTTCGATGGCTTCTGGAGTCAATAAACGCAGATGGTTTCTTTGCGCAGCTGCCGGTGGGTAGATGTATTAGTGTGTTTTTTTGGACAAGCCTTAAACTGGAGTAAAATAGTCAGGTTCGACTAATTTAGGGGTGCATTCGCGCCCTGTATGCGCATGCGTGTAAACGTAAGAAAGCGCAGTTGAGAGGCTTATAAATGGATTTTGTATCCGCTTTGGATGCGGTGGATGCCTTTGTATGGGGTCCGGCGATGATTGTGCTTTTGCTGGTGTGCCATGTGTATACCACCATTCGCACAAAGGGCATTCAGCGAAAGTTACCGCTTGCTCTAAAGCTTTCCATTTCTTCTGATGACCAGGCAAAAGGCGATATAACGAACTTTGGTGCAATGGTGACTTCGCTTGCCTCTACGTTGGGAACCGGCTCTATTGTGGGCGTTGCCACGGCGGTTTTGTCGGGCGGTCCGGGCGCCGTTTTATGGATGTGGCTCACGGGCGTTTTGGGTATGGCTACAAAGTACACGGAAGTGTTCATTTCCATGAAGCATCGCACCATGGACTCGAAGGGCGAGATGATGGGCGGCGCCATGCATGTGTGGGAGCAGCGTTTCAAACGCTCCGATGGCAGCGTTCCTTGGTGGGCGAAATTTGCCGCTATTTGGTTCAGCGTATTTGCGTGTTTCACGATTTTCGGCATTGGATCTGCGGTGCAAACCAGCGCGATGACCAGCGTAATCTCTGCGAACTTCGATGTTTCTAAAGCTGTGGTGACATTTGTGATCATTGGGTCTGCCGCGCTGATTGTGGTGGGCGGCTTGAAGAACATTTCCGGCATTTGCACGAAGCTTGTGCCGTTTATGGGCGGCGCTTACATTCTGGGCTGCTTGTACA
>CAKTXN010000031.1 GCA_934630905.1 uncultured Eggerthellaceae bacterium | reverse complement strand
GGATATTGTCTCTATCGGAGACAGCGCTTTTTTTGAGAGAGCGAACATCGAAGGCGTTGTCTTTCCCGATGGGCTGGCTTCTATTGGAAAGCGGGCGTTTAATGGGTGCGTCGGGATTGCAGGCGAATTAGTCATTCCTGCTTCTGTGACGTATATTGGAGAATATGCTTTTTACGGTTGCACAGGCTTAACGGAGGTGAACTGCCTTTCTCCTGTTGATGCGGTTGATATTACGTATGAAACGTCGGCGTTCAGCCGTTGTTCAAGCGTTGTTAAGGTAAAACTGCCTCAAGGTCTAACCACGTATGATCGCCTATTCACGTACGGTGACAAGGTGACGTCGTTAGCATTGCCCGATACCGTAACTGCTTTGGGCCCGCTGGGTGAAAATTTCCGTGGCATGAAGACTTTGCGCAGTGTTTCTTTGCCCGGTGTTACTGCGCTGGAATCTGAATTCGATGATTGTGGCAGTCTGGACGCCATTGACATATCAAGTGTCAAAGAGATTCCTGGCGGCGCTCTTTCGGGGGCGGGAAAGAATCTAAAGGAGCTCTATTTGTCGAAGAGTCTTGTATCCTTCGGGGACAGCAGTATAACGACGTATCCTGCGTTCATCTATTATCCCGGCTCTCTTCAGGACTGGGGCAAGATTACGTTTGGCGATTCGGTGCTCGACGGTATTGAAAAGAGTGGAACCACCGTGGTATGTGACTATAAAGCCTCCAGTGAGCCTCTGGTCATAACCTCTCAGCCCAAAAACGTCGCTGCGTTCACCGGTTTGCCTTCTCCAGCTACCTCTTTTGAAGTTGAGGTTCCGCAGGGCGCTACGGTCAGCTACTTTTGGTACGACCAAAATGGAGCGTGTGTAAGTGTGACTGACGATGCGAGCTTCAGCGTTACTCTAGCTTCTGCAGGCACATTCGTGTATCGCTGTGTTGCTAAAGCCATTGCTCCCGATGGCGTAGTGCGCATTGCTTCAAGCGATGAGTTTACAGTGACGGTGCGTGCCGCCGCTGGTTTATTCGAGGGTGCTGGTACGGAAGAAGATCCTTACTTACTGAAGTCTACGCAAGATTTGGCAAACTTATCCACGCTTGTAAATAACGGCGTATCATACGAAGGTGTTGTGTTCAAGATGGTAAAGGACATCGAACTTCCTTCTGGCTGGATTCCCCTGGGTGCCACTAAAGATGGTTCCGATGATGTCAAGCGTGGTAAGAACCTAAATGCTTTCAAGGGCATATTTGATGGCGGCGGTCACACCCTGATTGTACCTGCTGGCGAAAAACCGCTGTTCAAGTACGTATGGAATACTACCGTTAAAAACATGAACATCTATGGTGAGCGCATCGAAGGCGGTGGTCTTGTTGATGCGTATACAGGCGTTGGACTCGACGGCTGTGCTGTTGATATTGACGGCGTGAATCTGAAGAGTGGTTCTCGGACTCTGAAGTCGGGCTTGGTGGCTTCGGCTGGTGGCAGCGGGTTTGCTCACGCTAGTTCGGGTTTCGTTGTTGCTATTCGCAACTGCGTTGTGGAAGACGGTGTGACTGTGGGCTACGATGGTACTCAGAGTCAGATTGGTTCTATAGCGGGACGCGTTAACGGTGTCATTGAGGGTTGTTCTTCGTCCGCTATGGTAAAGGGTGTAAATTACGTGGGAGGAATGCTGGGCACGCGAGACAACGCTATGGGTCAGTGCGTGATCGAAAACTCGTCTTTCCATGGTGCTGTTGAGAGTTCTGGGAATTGCGCGGGTGGTATCGTAGGCGGTGGCTACGATAATTCTACCGCTCCTAATGGGGCGCGTCCGACTATTGAGGGCTGCAGTGTGGATGGCTCGGTGACGGGCATATGTTACGTCGGTGGCATTTTCGGCGGCGATTTGTTTGTTGCTCAGACCTGGGATAATGTTGTTGGATCTATAAGCGATAACGTTTTTTCTGGCAAGGTGAGCGGCAGTGAATACGTGGGTGCGGTTATTGGCTACCTGGATAGCCTGAATCGCTACGATAGTGTTTCGGGAAATGCATTCACGTATGGATGCGGAGCGGATAAGGGTATTTCGTTTGTAAAGTATATCGATACAAGTTATCAGAATCCCGTTGTTCCAGAGGGAGTTGTGGTTTTCAATACCGCTAATGGTACGGCTGCGTGCCCCGAGGTTACCGGCTGTGCTTGGAAGGTGGATCATAATCGCGCCGACGACCCTCTAGGCGCCGATGCCGATGCGCTGTGTAAGATGATTGTTCCTGGTCCTGAAGACATCCAGCTAGGCGATGTGAACGGAAATCTACGCGTTAACATTGTGGATGCTCAAATTGTTTACGATATGGCCAGGGGTCGGTATGGGGATAACTATGTCGATTTGCCCCTTTCTGCTGATTGGACGCATGCTACATTGCTGTGGACGGCCGATGTGAATAGAGATGGTGTGGTCGATGCGGCTGATGCGTTTGCCATTCAGCATTTTGTGCATTGCAGTAGCTGGAACTAGCTATCGCGCGAGCGATACCTTTTTCGATCTTTCTTTCTTTTTTCTGTGCGACCCCCGGCTGACCCACCTTGGGGTCGCAGCTTGTCCAGAGCTCGACAGTTCGGCTCAACCCCATTCCCCACATCGCTTCTACTCGCGCTAAGGTCTCCTGGTGCTTCGTTCGGGCAGCTTTGAAGATCATCTTGTCGTAAAAACGGCGCGAAAACGCCGAGATTTACGATAGGGGGCAGGTGAACTCTTCGAAATAGTGGAGAAGCGTGAATCAGATTTACCTCAGGTGCTTATGACCTGGGGTTTTGCAAATCGATACAAAATGTAGGGCAGGTGAAGAGCCGTTTTTGCGCCTTCTACCTGCCCCGTATCGACAATTTGGGCGTTTTCGCCCCAAATTTTCGACAAGATGCTCTCTAGTAGCCCGCAAGAAAGACGGCGAAACGACATTTTTGAACTGGCCCACTCCTGGGAGTCGCAGCTTTTGCGAGTTGGGATTAAGGAAATTGCATTATGGGTGGCGCGGGGAGTGGGGGCCTAAGCGCCCGCACTGCTCAGCCAGAACCAGAAGCTATGCCTTAGGTTTATGCGCTACGTGCACCGCAGCGATGCCACCCGTATAGTTTTTCCAGGTCACATCAACAAAACCGGTGTTCTCCATAAGGTGAGCCAACCCTTGTTGATTCGGAAACGCCTTGATGCTTTTCGCCAGATACACGAATCCCGATTTGTCGCCCGTGATCAGGCCTCCCCAGAAGGGAATCAGATGCTTCAGGTAGAAATTGTACAGCGCACGCCACGCAGCATTCGGCGGCGTGGAGAACTCCAGGCACGTGAGGCTGCCGCCTGGCTTGAGCACGCGGAACATTTCTGCCAGCGCGCGCTCGCGATCAGGCATGTTGCGGATGCCATACGCCATGGTAATGGCATCGTAACTGTTGTCGGCGTACGGAATGTTCTGCGCATCCACGACCTCAAAATCAATGGGCACGCCGCAATTCTTGCCTTCGAACTCCACGTGAGCACGCGCAACATCCAGCATTTCGTCTACTAAATCGGTGCATTGAATGTGCGCGGGGTGCTTTGTGCGCGCGACGGTAAACGACACATCGCCCGTGCCACCTGCGATATCAAGCACGTCGTCGGTTTCTTTGATGGGCGCTTGGCGCATCATGCCGGCAAGCCATGCTTTGTACGCGCCAAAGCTCGAAACGGCATTGAATCGCTCGTACTTCTTGGCGATGCTGCTAAAAATATCTTTCACGCGCTCCGATGAAATCTCGGCAGGCGCTTCTTTTCCTGTTGCGGTGTCGATACTCACGTTGTGTTGTTCCTTTCAAAATGCGGAAAATGCCCTGTTCAAGTTGCGTGCGAAGGCGAAGTCGAAGGTTCAGGTTTCGCGGCGAAGGTGTCAGTGGAAACTCCAGCCCAAGTCATGCTTGCTGGCAAAGGAGCAGCTGCGTCCCGCCCTGCGCCGCCCCCGCGCCGACCTGCACTCGGCACCCGCGCGCCGCCCGGCACCCGCGCCCGCCGCCCTGCGCCCCTTACTGTTCGCGACGGCGCAGCTTGTCCAGCTTGCGGGCATCGCGCGCGCCGGCGCGTCCCGCTGCTCCCTTTAGACCGCCCGCATTCAGGGGGCCGTGGTGCTCCGTGCGTTCAGCTTCTTCGGCCATCATCTGCTCCAGCAGCGGATCGCGCATCACGCTACCGCGCTGAGCTGCGGGAATAGCGCAAGCATCGCCTACGACGGCATCGGTGCCGGCGCGTCCTGCTTCCAGCTCGGCATTTTCCGCATCGAACGCGGCATTTGTGTTCTCGCGCGCAAACCCGGGCGCAACCACGCTGCCGAATGCCGCCACTTGCTCGCCTGCATCGTTCGCAAGCAAGCGTCCGTCACCCATACCATCGGTGACTACGCCCTTGAACGTGCAGTTCGGCGTGCCATCGGGGTTCCAGGCGGGCGCTTGCACGCCATTTTTCTGCGGAGGGTACGCAAACTCGCTTGCCGCCGAACGCCATGTTCCCGTCAAGCGGCTTGCCAAGTTTGCCGGCACGTTGGAGATCCCCAGTTTCGCAAGATGCAGCGCATGGGTGGGCTTGATATCAAACGCCCAGTTCAACTCGCTCTTTTCTGCAACTGTATTCTCTGACAAGCGCTCGAATTCCTCTTTCAGCGCCGCCATGCGCGCGTCGATGCGTCCCGTGCCGTTATACAGTACGTCGTCCAGACGGTTCATCTGCTCGCGCGCCTCGCGCACGCGCTTGTCCACCGCCGCGCTCATCGCGGGGTCCAAAATGCCGTGCTCGCCTTTAATGCGGTTGATGTCCAGCGCCGCGTCATACGTGGCGTCTACCATCTCGTCCACGCTCATGTAGTCGCTCTCGTAGTTCATGATATGCTTCCAGCTGGGAAGAATCATGCGCTGACGATGCTCCTCGAACGTGCGTGCGCGCAGCTTGTACCCGTAATGTTCGGGGTTGTCGAACGCGATGGACCCCACGTCCAAAAACGGCGCCATGGGGCTGGTCATGACCACCAGGCGCGGGTCGTAATTCACGCGCTCGTACAAATGTTGCACGTATGCGCCGGTCTCGCGCACGCTGGCGGCGGTCTGCTTGGGAATGCCCGTCATGAAATACAGGTCAAAGCGATCGCAGTTGGGGTGCGAAAGCGCCTCGACAATCGTGTCTTCCAGCTCCGCCATTTTGTAGTGTCCCTTGCCGAATGCCGCGCGCACGTCGTCGTCGTGGCTTTCGGCGGAAATCTCCACCGACCAGCTTTTCAGGTTGGCGTCAAGCATGTTGTAGAAGTCGTTGCCGCCCGGCGGTGGGCCGAAAAACTCAAAGCCAATAGGGTTTTGCACTTTGCCCTTCAGGCCGCAAATGAACTGCTCGGTGTATGCGGGGCCGGCTTGCAGGAAATCGTTTAGCACGAAAATGGGCCCCCACACGTGATTTTGCACATGCTCGATGTCGCGAATAAGCAGCTTGGGGTCGCGCCACGCAACTTTGCGCCGACCGAAATGGTTCTTGAACGCGTAAGCGCTGCCGCCGCACGTGGCGCAATTGCGCGCGCATCCGCGACACGTCAGGCTGGCGGTCACGGGGTATTGCAGCCAACCCTTCATAGGCAAGTAGCTGGTGAAATCAAGCTGTCGCAGCACGCCCTTCATGGGGTAGTCGTAATCCATGGAAATGGCGTTCATGTCGTCGGGCACCCACGAAAGCGGGTTGATATGCACGCGACCCGTCTC
Organism: uncultured Eggerthellaceae bacterium; assembly: GCA_934630905.1. Classification (GTDB taxonomy): domain Bacteria; phylum Actinomycetota; class Coriobacteriia; order Coriobacteriales; family Eggerthellaceae; genus CAKUOV01. The sequence continues at coordinate 12,892 of CAKTXN010000031.1, read as the reverse complement.
ATCTTTCCAGGTCAGGTTCGGGATATCGCTCAAATCGCCCACGGGAGTGCCCGTCTTTTGCGCACGAACCACGCGTTCCACCAGCATGCGCATGGGCTCTTCGGTTGAGTCTCCACGAAACACGTAATCAATGCAATCGTAGGCAATCAGATCCTCGTGGAAGATGCTCGATGACAGTCCGCCAAAGCTGATCGGAACATGAGGGTGCAGCCGTTTCAGGATTTTTGCCACCTCAATGGAGCCGTGGCAATGAGGCATCCAGTGCAGGTCAATGCCGAACATGCGACTTTCCAGGCGCGCCAAATTCTTCTCCACATCGAAGTTTTTCTTGTGCAGCATCATCGACGCCAGGTTGTAAATGCGCGCGCGAAAGCCGTTGCGTTCGAAGTACTCGCACAGTGTAGTAAGCCCCAGCGGGTACATTTCGAAAATAGGCGTAGACGGCACCATGTCAGACACGGGGCCGTACATAATCGAGCGCTCGCGAAAATCGTACGTCGCGGGCGCGTGTATGAAAGTGAAGTCTAATTTATCCATAATGAGGGCAGTATACGGCATTTGACGTTGCTGCGCAGGCGTTTTGTTTCTGACGCGGCCGCGTTCACGTGAAATGCACGTATCGTTTCTTGGTTTGCGTGCGGCTGGGCGTTTGCGGCGGTGCGAAGGAGAGGGGAAACGTTGGGAAATGGCGGGGAAGGCACTGGAGAAGGGGCCGCGCGGGCGGCGGTGTGGTGCGAAGGAGAGGAGCAGCGCGGGCGGGGTGAAGGGCTGGGAAGGGGTTGGGGAAGATGCAGAAGGCGAAACAGGGGGGCGAGACAGGTGCCGGGGCGGCAGTCGTGCTGGCAGGAAGCGCAGGAGAAGCAATTTTCCGCACCGCAAACGGGTGCTTTTGCGTTGAATTTGTAAAGCCGCTCCTCTTTGTTTTCGGTGATGCTAAGATACACTGTTCAGGGATAGAATGACTTTTCGTGTGCAAGAACAGGGAAGGTCGTGTAGAGATACAGTTCTATAGTTAGTGTTTCCCGCATTGGTCGGCAGTATCAAGAAAGCGCTGGTCAGAGGCAAGGAAACGTTGCGATTAAGGAACGTAATGGGAAAGCAGAAGACAACGGCGAAGCAGCGCGACGCGCGCATGCAGGCCGCGATAGAGCGGGAACGCCTGGCGGAGGAAAAGAAGAAGGCCGCCGAGCGCACGAAGAAGATTTTCACGGTGGCGGTTTGCGTCATCTTGGTGTTGGCGCTGGCGCTGCCGACCATGGCAGTGGCGCTGCTAGGTGGCGGTGCGTAAGCAGGCGCAACGCTCAGTTTTATGCATCGCGCGGCGCGATTGTTACGCGCTCAAGGGCGGCGTGTAGGCGTACGTGCAGGCAAAGTGAGAGGGTTTTCCCTGTTCAAGGCTATAAAGAGGGCAAGCGAATAGGGTGCGGGGCTTTAGCAAGGAGAAAATGTGTTCGGAATCAGCGGTTTTGAGCTGCTTATCATTTTGATTTTCGGCTTTATCTTGGTGGGCGATCGTCTGCCCGATGTGGCCAAGACGTTAGGGCGTGCGATTCGCACGTTCCAAAGCGCGCAGCGCGATATGAGCAAAGTCATCAAAGAAGACGTTTTCGACCCCAACGCGGAAGATCCGTTCAAAGATCCGCTGGCTGCTCTGGATAAAATGGGCGGCATCGCAAAGAAAACGGGTTCTTCTTTGGCGGGCGATTTGAACGAAATGGCTTCTATTGCCAAGAAGAAAAAGCCGGCTGCTTCTGCTGCTTCGAATGGCGCAGCTACGGTTGCAACAGCATCGGCGAAGAGTGAATCCGCCGAAACACCAGCTCAGAGCACTGTTTCTACCGATAATGCCGCCGGCGCTGGCAATACCGCCGACGCCACTGCCAACGCTGGCAAAGAGGCGCCCGCCGAGACGTTTGCCGAGCGCCGCGCCCGCTACGAGAAAGAGCGCGCTGCACGTCTTGCCGCGCAGGCAGAGCAAAAAGCCGCCGAAGAAGCCGCCGCTGCGGCGGCAGCCGTGCAAGCGGCCGATGCTGCTGTTTTCCAAGTTGAGGCCCAGCAGGCCGAAGCTGCGGCTCCCGCGACCGACGCACCTGAAATTTCCGCAGCCGATGCTGCTCCCACCGCTGCACCATCTACCATTGAAGGGAGGGAGTAGATTATGCCTATCGGACCTGCTCGAATGCCCATTATGGACCACCTGGGCGAACTTCGCATGCGCTTGGTTCGCATTGTTGTTGCCCTTGCCGTATCGGTTTGCATCTTCTATCTCGCAACGCCGACCATCGCGCAGTTCCTGGTTATGCCTATCGCGGAGTTCCTTCCGACCGATGCGCAAGGCATGGCGGTGCTGACCGCTATCGACCCGTTTGAGTCGTTTAGCGTGCGCTTCAGCGTTTCGTTCTGGGTGTCTTTAGTGGCGTGCTCGCCCATTATTTTGTGGCAGATTCTTGCATTTTTCCTTCCGGCGCTTAAGCCAAAAGAGCGCAAGTGGTTTATTCCCACGTTCGCCGCAGCGGTTGCTCTGTTCATTTTGGGCACGGTGTTCTGCTACTTCATTATTTTGAACCCGGCTTTCTCGTGGTTGTGCGACCAGGCGTCGGGTTTTGCCGCCGTGCTGCCGCGTGCTTCATCGTATGTGAGCATCATCATCAAGTTCGAAATTGGTTTCGGCCTTGCGTTTGAGCTGCCGCTTGTCGTGTTCTACCTGGTGGTATTCGGCATTGTGCCGTACAAGAAGCTGCGCGCTTCGTGGCGTTACGTATACATGGGGCTCATTGTTGTTTCTGCCATGATCACGCCCGATGCATCGCCTGTTACCATGATCTTGATGTTCGCCGCTATGGTTTCTCTGTACGAGTTGAGTCTGCTTATTTCCCGCATTGCGCTGGGCAAACGTCTGAAGGAGCAAGAAGCGCAGCGTGCACGCGATGAAGCCGAAGAAGCCGAAATGATGGCGGAGTGGAAGAAGATGCGCGCGGAGCGTGCGGACGACTAGTTCTGGTGCGGGCGGTGCGATGGATTGTCGTGACTGCGAAAACGACTAGTTCTGGCGCTGAAAACCAGTAGAGGAGTTTTACCATGCATGAACTGGGGATTATGACCGGGGTCATGGATACCGTGCGCGATTCGGCGAAAGAGGCGGGCGCGCTTAGCGTGACGTCCATTTCGCTTTCCGTGGGAGAAATGACCGAATGCATCCATGAGGCGCTGATTTTCGCGTTCGAGGCGTTGCGTGAGTTGCCCGAATACGAGCTGTGCGCCCATGCTGAGCTTAACGTGAACTTGGTCAAGCCGGAAAGCGTGTGCCTTGACTGCGGCGAGCGTTACCAGCACGATCGCTTTCATGTGTCGTGCCCTGCGTGCGGCAGCTTTGTTACCGAACTTCTTTCGGGGCGCGAGATGCAAATCGATTCCATTGAGATTGAAACGCCCGACGAAGAACCGGGCGAATAAGAAAAACCGCGGAAGCGCTCTTCGGGGCGCTTTTCTTTTGCTTCAGGATGTGACGTGCAGTCGCACATCGCGTTGCGCATTCCCTAAAACGTTATGTGCGCAGCCAATCCCGCGGGCTTTGAAGCTTTCCGATCTGCTTCGTTCGATCGCAAGAAGGATGTGAAGAGAAAACTCCGTGAACCGCTCAGTAATCGCCCGATAAAACACCCGCTGAGCACGAATGAGCGTGCAGGAGATGCGGTTATGGCGTACACTGTCGCAAACGAAAGATTCGGGCGGCTGCTTGCTAGGCAAGCCAACGGCGCTGCCCTAAAAGATAAACATCCAGTTCAATGCAAAGGATATGCCATGAAAATTGATATGAAACAGCCTATCTTGGACAAAAACGACACGCTTGCGGCCGAACTGCGCAAGCGCTTTGCGGAAAACCACGTGTTCGTTCTTGATTTGCTGGCAAGCCCTGGTTCGGGTAAGACGTCCACCATTTTGGCAACCATCGAGGCGCTGCGCGATGAATTCAACATTGCTGTTATCGAGGGTGACATTGCAAGCTCCGTGGACGCCGAGCGCATTAAAGCGCAGGGTATTCCCGCAGTTCAGATCAATACGGGCGGCGCGTGCCACTTGGAAAGCGCCATGCTCAAGCGTGCAATTGACGTTCTTGATCTGGAGCGTCTTGACTTGATTATCATTGAGAATGTGGGCAATCTGGTATGCCCTATCGACTTCGATTTGGGTGAAAACGCCAAGGTCATGATTTTGTCCGTGCCCGAGGGCGACGACAAGCCGCTCAAGTACCCGGGTGTGTTCCAAATATCAGAAGCCATTATCCTTAACAAAGTGGACACGATGCCGGTGTTTAATTTTGACGAAGAAGCATTCCGCGCATCCGTTACGCAGCTGAATCCGCAAGCGCCCGTTTTTCCCATTGCCGCCACGAAAGGCGAAGGCGTTGACGCTTGGGCATCGTGGCTGGCGGAGCGCATTCGTCAGGCATAATGGCCGAAGGAGGCATCTCCCATGGATATGAATCAAGTACACCAGGAGTGCGTTTCCCAGTTGCGCGCATTCACCGAGTCAATTGGCTGTAAAGAAGTTATTGTTGGCTTGTCGGGCGGCCTTGATTCTTCCGTGACAGCTGCGCTGTGCGTAGAGGCGTTTGGCGCGCCGCGCGTTCACGGCGTTTTGATGCCGGGTCCGTTTTCTTCCGACCACTCGCTGACCGATGCGCACGATTTAGCGGAGCGCTTGGGTATTGAGGCGCGCACGTTTTCCATCAAAGAGCCGTTTCTCGCCTTTGAACAGGTGTTTCGCCAGGCATATGGCGAAGACCTTGCGGGGCTTGCGGCGGAAAATTCGCAAGCGCGCTGCCGCATGATTGTCCTTATGGCGCTGTCCAACCAGTATGGCTGGATGGTGGTGAACACCGGCAACAAGAGCGAAGCGATGATGGGCTACTCCACGCTGTACGGCGATACTGCGGGCGCGTATGCGCCTATTGGCGGCTTGTATAAAACGCACGTTTTCGAGCTGGCCGAATGGATGAACCAGCAAGCGCGGGCGGCAGGGCAGGTGGAGCCTATTCCGCAGCATGTGATTGATAAGCCGCCTTCGGCAGAGCTTTCCGCAGGTCAGGAAGATGAGAAGAGCCTAGGGGTAAGCTATAAGTTGCTCGATCAGATTCTTATTCGCTTGGTGGAGCGCGAAATGTCCGTGCAAGAAGTTGCCGCCGAAGGTTTCGATGCGGCTGAAGTGGAGCGTATCGAAAAGACGATGCGCAGCTATGCGTTCAAGCGGGCGCTCGAGCCGCCGTTTCCTTCCGCTGATTTTTACCGGTAGAGAAGAGTCGAGTCCCGGGCACATTACCAAGCGCCGCCTTGCGCGGTACTTGCGATGGTCACGGGCGTTCGCGTTCGGCGGCGGCTTCGATTTAAGGTTCGCGGTGGCTCGGTGCTCGGTTCAACCGGTCGGTGTCTTCGCCGTTTTCTTACATCTAAGTGACAATCAGATAGATTTCTTGAGTCATCCTTGAAACTAAACGTCATGGTGCTAATATGCAAACGTTATCTGATTAGCACTCGATATGACTGAGTGCTAAGAAACAAACAAATGCGTGCAACGCAGAAAGGATGGCTTCAAAATGACTTTGAAACCACTGGGTGATCGCGTGATCGTTAAGCGCGACGAGGTTGAGGACAAAACTGCTTCTGGTTTGTATCTGTCTCGCGAGTCCAAGGAAAAGCCTCAGACTGGCGTCGTAGTTGCTGTTGGCGAAGGTAAGCGCGACAAGGACGGCGCTTTGATTCCGATGCCGGTTAAAGTTGGCGACAAGGTTCTGTATGGCAAGTTCGGCGGCACGGAAGTGACCGTTGACGAGGAGGAACTGCTGATTGTTCGCGCCGAGGATATCTACGGCGTGTTTGAGTAGTCTTGCTGCTCGTTTAGAAATTCATCTCGAAATTCAACTTCGTTAAGAGGTGTTTCGAGCGAGCAGATTGACTTGAAGGTTCCAGAAGTCCGAGCTAAGCGGCCTAACGCGCCGTGTGCGAGGGCTTACTGGGTTCTGAAAGTCAAGGTGCCGCTCCAAACGCCGATGCTACAGAAAGAAGAGAATCATGGCTAAAGATATTAAATTCGAAGCCGATGCCCGCAGCGGTCTTGCCGCTGGCGTTAGCAAGCTGGCAGCTGCCGTTAAAGTAACGCTTGGCCCCAAGGGTCGCTACGTTGCCCTGGAGAAGACCTACGGTGCTCCCCTTATCACGAACGACGGCGTGACCGTTGCTAAGGAAGTTGAGCTGGAAGATCCCATTGAGAACATGGGTGCTCAGCTGGTTCGCGAAGTTGCCGTTAAGACCAACGATGTTGCTGGCGACGGCACCACTACCGCAACGCTTCTGGCAGATGTCATTGTGACCGAAGGCCTGAAGAACGTGACCGCCGGTGCTGATGCTCTGAGCATCCGCCGCGGTATCCAGAAGGCAACCGATGCGGTTGTTGAGGCTATCAAGGCTGATGCAACGCCTGTTTCCACGCAGGCTCAGATTGCCAACGTTGGTACCATTTCTGCTGGTGATCCCGTTATCGGCGAGAAGATCGCCGAGGCTATGGAGGCCGTTGGCAAGGATGGTGCAATCTCCGTTGAAGAGAGCCAGACCTTCGGCTTCGATACCGAAATCGTTGAAGGCATGCAGTACGACCGCGGTTACATTTCTCCGTACATGGCAACCGATATGGAGCGCATGGAAGCTGTGTTGAAGGACCCCTTCATCATGGTTACCGACCAGAAGATCACCAACATCCAGGACATGGTGCCGCTGCTGGAAACCGTTATGCGTTCTGGCCGCCCGCTGTTCATTGTTGCTGAAGACGTTGAGGGCGAAGCACTTGCAACCATCTTACTGAACCGTCTGCGTGGCACGCTGACCTGCGTTGCTATCAAGGCTCCGGGCTTCGGCGATCGTCGTAAGCGCATCTTGGAAGACATTGCTGCCGTGACCGGCGCTCAGGTTATTGCCAAAGACTTCGGCATGACCGTGGCCGACGCCACCATCGAGTCAATGGGTACCGCAAAGACCGTCAAGGTTTCCAAGGACAACTGCCTTATTGTCGATGGTGCAGGTGACAAGGAAGTTATTAACGCTCGCATTGCTCAGATTCGCTCTGAAATCGATCACACTGACTCCGATTTTGACCGCGAGAAGCTGCAGGAGCGCCTGGCAAAGCTTTCCGGCGGCGTAGCCGTTCTGAAGGTGGGCGCTGCTACCGAGTCCGAGCTGAAGGAAACCAAGAGCCGCATCGAAGACGCTTTGCAGGCAACGCGTGCTGCTGTTGAAGAGGGCATTGTTGCTGGTGGCGGCGTTGCTCTGGTGAACGCTATCTCCGCGCTGGACGGCCTGGAGGGCTCCGATAAGGACGAAGAAGTTGGTATCGCTATCATCCGCAAGGCTCTGGAGGCTCCGCTGCGCGCTATTGCGCAAAACGCTGGTTTCGAAGGCTCCGTTGTTGTTGACCGCGTGAAGAACATGGCTAAGGGCGAAGGCCTGAACTGCGCAAACGGCGAGTACGGCAACATGATTGAGATGGGCGTTTCCGACCCGGTCAAGGTTACCCGCACCGCACTGCAGTCCGCTGCATCCGTTGCAAGTCTGATTCTTATCACCGAGGCTACCATCAACGAGATCCCCAAGCAGGGTCCCGATTTGTCCGCACTGGCGGGCGGCGCTGCCGGCGGTATGGGCGGCGGCATGATGTAATCGCGCGCAAGCCGATTCATTTTTTAGTACCAGCTGCTTGATTGCGTGCAAACGAAAGGCGAGGCCTGCGGGCTTCGCCTTTCTTGCTGTTTGAACGCCGTTTCAGCGTTTCGGACATGTGTTGCTGCAAGCAGGCTGGAATGCTTCGTGCGAGTCGGTGGGGCTTCCATGCATGTTGTTGGAGTATTTGCCGCCTTCGCGTGCTTGCCCTTGCTCTGCCCGGTTTGTGCCAATCTTGCGATTAGGGGAGCTTTCAAGGAGATTCACATTTCGTTGGCCTCGCTTGAGCTTTGAGCGCGAATCGTTCTGTTAGAATGCGCCTTATGGAAGAATTAATTGACATAGCTCTTGATGTGCTGGCCGATGCCGCCATCGACACCTTAAAACTCATCCCGTTTCTCTTCGTGACGTACCTTGTTATGGAGTGGCTTGAGCATAAAACGGGAACAAAAACGCAGGAAGCGGTGCGCAAGGCGGGCGCGGCTGGTCCTGCTATTGGCGCTGTTCTGGGCGTGGTTCCCCAATGCGGCTTCTCTGCTGCTGCTTCTACGCTTTACGCGGGGCGCGTTATCACGTTGGGCACGCTGTTCGCAGTGTATCTTTCCACGTCAGACGAGATGCTGCCCATTTTTATTGCCGAGCAAGCCCCCATGGGGACTATTGCCGGCGTTCTTGTTACAAAGCTGATTATTGGCATGGTCATGGGCTTCGTCATTGATTTTGCGGTGCGTCGCCGCAGCGCTGCTCAGGAAGGCTTGCGCATCCACGAGCTGTGCCAGCGCGATCGTTGCGCCTGCAGCCACAGCTGTCAGACCTGCACCGAGCATCCCGAAATGGTGTACGGGCACCACGATGATTGCGCGAAAGATTGCGATCACCAGCACCATGCGCACGATCACAGCCATGACCATGATTCCGGCGGCTGGTCGGGCATTATCCGCAGCGCGCTTAAACACACGCTTGAAGTAACCGTCTTCATTTTCGTTATTTCACTCGCGCTCAATGCGGTTATCGAAGGGGTCGGCGAAGACGCGCTGGCAGCATTCGTGAGCCAAAATGAGGCGCTTTCGATTGCGTGCTCTGCGATTGCGGGTCTTATTCCGAATTGCGCGGCAAGCGTGGTTATTGCGCAGCTGTACCTTGAGGGTGTTTTGGGTTCGGGCGCTATGATTGCCGGCCTTTTGGTTTCCGCGGGTGTGGGACTTTTGGTGCTGGCGCGCGCAAACCGACCCGTATCGCGTACCGTTGCGATTATAGCGGGGCTGCTGGTCACGGGTATTGTTTGGGGGCTTCTGATAAGTTTGGTGGGCATTACGTTCTAAGAGCTTCTCAAAAGCTTCAAAAGTCCGCGAAAAATGTTTGACCTTGCGGGGCAAGCAGGTTACAATACATGCTTGCGTGTAGAACGGACCGTTAGCTCAGTTGGTAGAGCAGGGGACTTTTAATCCCAAGGTCCAGGGTTCGAGTCCCTGACGGTCCACCATTCACGTGCTTGGAGACTGGGGTATCGTCCAGCGGCAGGACTCTGGTTTTTGGTACCAGCTACCTAGGTTCGAATCCTGGTACCCCAGCCACAGAAACTCTGTGGGACATTATCTGAGGTCTTTCTCTCGACCTTACGTAGCCGAAGTACGCTACGGTCTCGAGACGACCTCATCTAACGCCCCACAGAGCTTCTGAAGGGAAGTGAGGTTCGGCGTTGTTCACGTAGCCGAAGTACGCTACGGTTTCGAGACAACCTCATCTAACGCCCCACAGAGCTTCTGAAGAAGCAGATTGCGAGATTTTCTCCTTCGGTGGTAAAGCCGAAAGATCTCGCCTAAGGCGTGAGTCTTAGAGAATCATGGCACCGACAAGGCGGTGGCGTTCTTAGCAGCGCAAGTACCTGGCGGCTTCGTAAGGGAATACGAGAGCTGCGCGGCCTGACCGCACGCCTGACATGCAGGTAAAAAAGCCAACAAAAATTTGGTTTGTCGGTTCGTGCACTTTTTTCCAAAAAATACTGTACAAATAAATAATTCTTTGCTATCATTCATCTTCGCGTTAAAGGCAGTTTTGGTTAGAGGAGAACTTTTGGCCAAAGAAGATGTTATCGAACTCGAAGGCACCGTTCTTGAGGCGCTACCGAACGCTATGTTCCAGGTAGAACTTGAGAATGGTCACAAAATCCTGGCCCACATCTCTGGCAAGATGCGTATGCACTACATTAAGATCTTGCCCGGTGATAAGGTCACGGTTGAGCTCTCGGTTTATGACTTGAACCGCGGGCGCATCACTTACCGTTTTAAGTAGTTCGAGGCGGTACGCAGTCTGCGCAGTCGGGACAACTGTGCGGGCTTTTTTGCGCGTGAGTCCCAAGGCAAGCCAGCCACTTGCCTTGATCGTAAGCAAATAAACACCAGCGGCTGGGTGTGAAGATAAAGTAGTTCACATTACCGAAAGGAAGACAAAATGAAGGTACGTCCTTCGGTCAAGAAAATGTGCGACAAGTGCAAAATCATCCGTCGTCATGGCAAAGTTCTTGTGATTTGCGAAAACCCGCGTCACAAGCAGCGTCAGGGCTAGGAAGAGAGAGGGGACGATAATTATGGCACGTCTTGTTGGTGTCGACCTTCCTCGCGATAAGCGCATTGAGGTCGCCTTGACCTACATCTACGGCATTGGCCTGACCACTTCTAAGAAGATTCTTGCGGAGACCGGCGTTAACCCCGACACCCGCACCAACGATCTTACTGAAGAGGATTTGGGCAAACTGCGTGACTACATTCAGGCTAACGTTAAGACGGAGGGTGACCTTCATCGTGAAGTTAGCATGAACGTAAAGCGCCTCATGGAAATTGGTTGCTACCGTGGCCTTCGCCATCGTAAGGGCCTGCCCGTTCGCGGTCAGCGCACCCATACGAATGCTCGTACCCGTAAGGGACCGAAGCGTCAAATCGGTGGCAAGAAGAAGTAAGGGGTAGTCAGTCGTGGCAACTAAGAAAAATCTTCGTGCACGCGTAAAGCGTTCAGAGCGCAAGAACATTGCTGTTGGCGCTGCACACATCAAGTCTACCTTCAACAACACCATCGTTACCATCACCGATCCGCAGGGCAACGTTATCTCCTGGAATTCCGCTGGTACCGTAGGTTTCAAGGGTTCTCGTAAGTCTACCCCGTTTGCTGCCCAGATGGCTGCAGAGCAGGCTGCGAAGACTGCTATGGAGCACGGTCTGCGCAAGGTTGCTGTTTACGTCAAGGGCCCCGGCTCTGGTCGTGAAACCGCTATCCGTTCTTTGCAGGCTGCTGGTCTGGAAGTTTCCAGCATTCAGGATTGCACGCCCATTCCGCACAACGGTTGCCGTCCGCGCAAGCGTCGTCGCGTGTAGTTGAAAGGATTAGCTAAATTATGGCTCGTTACACTGGAGCGGATTGCCGTTTGTGCCGCCGTGAAGGCGCGAAGCTCTTCCTGAAGGGCGATCGTTGCTTTACGGAAAAGTGCGCAATCGAGCGCCGCAATTATGCGCCAGGTGAAGCTGGCAAAAAGCGCGTGAAGGAATCCGAGTACCGTATGCAGCTTCGTGAGAAGCAGAAGACCAAGCGTATCTACGGTATTCTTGAGAAGCAATTCCGCGGTTATTACGATATGGCTAACCGCCAGGAAGGCGTTACGGGTGAGAACCTGCTTCGCATTCTGGAAAGCCGTTTGGACAACGTTGTTTATCGTCTGGGCTTTGCCAAGTCTCGCGCAGAAGCTCGTCAGCAGGTTCGTCATGGTCACATCACCGTGAACGGCCGCCGCGTCGACATTCCTTCTTTCCGCGTGCGTCCTGGCGACTTGGTTGCTGTTGCTCCCAAGGCCAAGGAAATGGTTGTTATCCAGAGCGCTCTGATTTCCAACGAGCGCACTTCGGTGCCTGCTTGGCTCGAGGTTGACATCGAGAAGCTGCAGGGCAGCGTTCTGTCCTTGCCGCAGCGCGATCAGATCGATCTGGACATTCGCGAGCAGCTCATCGTCGAACTTTACTCGAAGTAATAACCGCAGCAGCATAGCAAGGAGGCTCATATAACATGACAGAGTTCATGAGGCCGACGGTAACAATTGAAGAGGTAAACGACACAGTAGCTCGTTACATCGTGGAACCGCTTGAGCGTGGCTATGGCTATACACTGGGTAACTGCATGCGTCGCGTGCTGTTGTCTTCCTTGAATGGTGCGAAAGCAACTGCTATTCAAATCGAAGGCGTTCAACACGAGTTCACCACTGCAGAAGGCGTTGTTGAAGACATCACCGACATTGTACTCAATGTTAAGGGTCTGGTCTTCTCTGCTCTCAACGATGACGTTGAGTCTGCTGTTGCGTATGTAACTGCTGAGGGTCCCTGCACGGTGACCGGTGCGGACATTTCTGTCCCCACCGAGTTCACCCTGGTCAACCCCGAGCATGTGATTGCGACGGTAGCCGATGGCGGTATCCTGAACATGGCTATCCGCATTGGTGTTGGTCGCGGTTATGTTTCCGCAGAGCGCAACAAGCGCGATGAGGACCGCATTGGAACTATTCCCGTTGATTCGCTGTACTCTCCGGTACGTCGTTGCACGATGAACGTCGAGGACACTCGCGTTGGTCAGCGCACTGACTACGACAGGCTGGTGCTTGAGGTGGAGACCGATGGCAGCATGAATCCGACGGATGCCGTGTGCCGCGCTGCGAACATTATCAATCAGTACATGGGTGCTTTCCTGAGCCTGACCAGCCTTCCCGAAGGCGAAGAGGGCGAAGTTGCTTCGATTTTTGCTCCCGAGGGTCAGGAATCGAACGTCGAGCTGGACAAGCGTATTGAGGATCTGGACCTTTCCGTTCGTTCCTACAACTGCTTGAAGCGCGCGGGCATCCACTCTGTGCGTCAGCTGGTTGAATACTCCGAGAACGATTTGCTGAACATCAGGAACTTTGGTACGAAGTCCATTGAAGAAGTGAAGGATAAGCTCATTTCCATGGACCTCAACTTGAAGCAATAGGAGATATCCATGAGACACTACAAGAAAGGGCGCAAGCTCGGCACCGACTGGAGCCACACCAAGGCAATGAAGCGCAGCTTGGTGAAGTCTCTCTTCCAGAACGATCGCATTAAGACCGTTGAAGAGCGCGCCAAGGAAATCCGCCCCGATGTAGACAAGATCATCACCTGGGCAAAGAAGGGCGA
>CAKTXN010000030.1 GCA_934630905.1 uncultured Eggerthellaceae bacterium | reverse complement strand
AGATAAACCATACGCTCGCCACGGTAGCCATCGCCAAACGCGTTCATCAGGGCAAATCCAACAAGAGCAGCAATAATAATCAGAAAAACCGGCGCGGGCTTATCCGTAAAATACAGCGCGGCAATCAAGCAGACGAAGCAAATGATGCTTGTTCCCAGGTCGGATTGCGTAATATAGATGGCACCAATGGGAGCAGCAACCAAAATAACCAGACGAACGAACAGCTCCCCAGGACTCATGCCCCCCTGGTCGAATTCGTCGATGTTCTTGCATGCTACCAGAGCTAGGCCGATTTTAATGAACTCACCTGGCTGCAATTCGCCAAGCAGCGGCAACACAATCCAGCGCTTCGCGCCGCCATGACTTACGCCGAACAGTGCTGTGGCTGCAATAAGCGCAATGCATACGCCCCAGACAATCCAAATGATGTTCGTCTTCCAAAAATCAAGGGGAATGAACCGATAGATGGCAAACGCAAGGAGCAAACCCAGAAACGCCATTTTACCTTGGGAAAACAGGTAGCTTGTACTTGCGTTACCTGCGGAAATGGACGTAATGGTAGAAGCAGAAAACGCCATGATCAGACCGCAGAGCAGCAAAATCAGCGCAAACACAAGAAACCCCAGGCGGGGTTTGAGGATAGACGGATTGACAGAGCTCATAGCCATATGCGCAAAAGACTTTCGCCGGCGAACTTACGCGCCCAAGCGCTCACGACGGGCGGCAACAAGCTTCTTGAACACTTCGCCGCGTTCTTCGAAACAGGAAAACTCGTCGAAGGAAGCGCACGCGGGCGTCAAGACAACGTTATCGCCAGGGCGAGCAACGCTCAATGCAGCATCAAGGGCATCTTCCAGCCACGGCGCGCGCAGAAGCGTAATATCGCCCTTATCGGCTGCAAACGCCTGATAAAAGCGCTCTTGGCACTCGCCAAAGCACACCACAGCATGGGCATATTGCTTTGTAGCCTGCACCAGCTCCGTTAAGTCGGTGCCTTTATCGCGGCCGCCATAGAGCGCCACAACTGTTCCCGGCTCAAAGGAAGAAAGCGCCTTCAAGCTAGAATCGACATTCGTTGCCTTCGAATCGTTGAAGCAATGCACGCCGGCAATGCTGCCACACGGCTCGTTGCGATGCTCCAGCGGCGCAAAGCTCTTCAGACCATCAATGATCTGGGCATCGTTCGCACCAATGGCAAGCGCGCACGCAGCTGCTGCCAGGGAGTTCGAAATGTTATGGTCGCCTTTAATCTGCAAGTCACTCACTGCACACAATTCGTGGCGCACACCCGCAAGCTCAATGACCAGTGTTTCGTTTTCATCCACGTATGCTGCAGAAGATGCGCCGCAACGCGCAATCATGCTCTCGCGAACGCCCGCCGCCGTGCCCAACGGCAGGTAATCGAATCCACGCTCATCAGCTGATGTTGCCTTAAGCTCCCGGATCTTGCCACGCACCACTTCATCGGTGGCATCAAGGATTGCCAGAGCACCAGGCGTTTTGTTCAAGTTTGCCAAGCACTTGTACTTTGCATCGCGATACGCTTCAAACGACAAGTGCCAATACAGATGATCGGGCGTGATATTCAAAATAACCGATGCAACCGGCGTGAAAAGCGATGTTGACGCCAGCTGGAACGAAGAAAGCTCCGCAACATAAACATCCACACCACCTGCGGCAACAGCATCTAAGCACACATCGCCGATATTTCCTACGGCAGCTGCTTTGAAGCCTGTGCGCTTTAGAATGTGCGCAGTCAGCGACGTCGTGGTCGTTTTTCCATTCGTACCGGTAATGGCAACCCAGCGCGCGTCCTTGTTGCTTTCACGCCAGGCAAATTCGGCTTCGCTCACCACTTCTTTGGAAGCCGCGGCAGCGTTGCGATAAAAGTCAGAGAACTGCGAAATACCCGGGCTGGCAATGCACAGGTCGTACGAGTCGGAAAACTGCTCGCAGTCAAATGCGAACGTGACGTTTTCGCTTGCAAAGCGGTCCGCAAACGCCTGCGCTTTCTGGTTTTGCGCGCCCGCCGCGACAAAAACGCTTTCCACGCGTGTTCCCACCAGGGCAGACAGATACATTACCGCCGCCGTGCCGCTTTTGCCCAGACCAATCACTAAAACGCGCCCAAGAGATTCAGGCGCGTGTTTTTTGCCGGGAAGAAGTTTCATTTCGGATTCGCTCATAAAGCAGCTCCTAAACAATCGTCTCGATAAAGTACAGCAGGAAGCCCGAGGCAGCCAAAACGCCCGAGACAATCCAGAAACGCACAACGACCTTCGTTTCGCTCCAGCCCTTCTTCTCGAAGTGATGGTGAAGCGGAGCCATAAGGAAAATGCGCTTCTTCGTGCGCTTGTAATACGCTACTTGGATGATAACGGACAGTGCCTCGGCCACGAACAAGCCGCCGATGATGATAACAACGAATTCCGTCTTCGTGAGCACCGCAAGCGCCGCAAGCGCCATACCCAGCGCCAACGAGCCAGTATCGCCCATGAAGATGTCGGCAGGAAACGCGTTGAACCACAGAAAGCCAATGCACGCGCCCGCCAGCGCAGCGGCAAACACCGCGGAATCCAACAAGTCGGAGCGATACGCAATAGCCGCCATGACCAGCATAACAATCATCACCGTGCCAGCAGCCAGGCCATCAAGGCCGTCAGTCAAGTTCACGGCGTTGCACATGCCCACCATCAAGATGTTCACAAAGATAAGGTAGAGCCAGGGGATCTCAATGCCATTACCCAACGGCACGACCGTGGTCAAAACGCCAAGGTCAAAGGTGTAGACAAACGGAATGGAGACAGTCGGCTCAACGCCGCCCGCATTCACCGCCACCAAACAAAAGACTGTGGCAATACCGAACTGCCCCACCAACTTTGCCTTCGGAGTCAGTCCAAGCGAGCGCTCGTGGGCAATCTTGGAAGCATCATCGACAAGCCCCAGCACGCCCGCCAGAAGCGTAGCCGCCAAAAGCAGTATCGTTTGCACAGAGGGCGAGCACACTAAAAGCGAAGTGACTAGAACCGCAACAAGCATGATCAAACCGCCCATGGTGGGGGTGCCCTGCTTCACTAAATGGCTCTGAGGACCATCGGCGCGCACTTGTTGACCCACGTGGCTTGAGCGCAAAAGGCGAATAAACGCAGGCATAACCGCCATAGTCAACGCGGCAGCAAGAACAACCGCCAAGAATACTAAAAAGGTTGGGTATTTTGAAAAAGCCGAAAACATCTATCGAATCAGTCCCTCCACCACACGGGACAAGCCCATGAAATGAGAAGCTTTCACCAACACGGCATCGGTTGGCTCAAGCATGCTATCAAGCGTTCCTAATACATCGGAAATCGAGTTTGCCTGAACAATTCTATCCGCACTCATACCCGCTTCAAGCGCTGCTTGCGCAATATACGCGGAAAGTTCACCGATGCAGATAAGATAATCAACGTTAAGCGAAGGAATAAGCGCGCCGATTCCCTTATGGCACGCCTCTGCATACGAGCCGAGCTCGCCCATATCGCCCAGAACGGCAATATGACGGCCGGAACCGTCCATCGCAGAAAACGTGAGAAGCGAAGCACGCATTGATTCCGGGTTCGCGTTATACGTATCGTTGACAATCGTGTAGCCAGCGCGCGCCTTAACGACTTCCTGCCTTCCTGCTTCGGGAAGAGCAGCCTGGAGCGCCAATGCGATTGTCTCAAGCGCCATGCCGCACTGCAGGCCAACAGCGGCAGCAGCTGTTGCATTGGAAACGTTGTGCAGTCCGCGCAAGTTCAAGCTTACGGGCACGTGCGTTTCCCCGCGCTGGAGCTGGGTGAATCCCTGCGCGCACAGCACGAAGCACGGACGACCCTCTTCATCAAGATGGATGTTTTCCGCCCATACGGCCGGAGCGTTGTCTTCGGGCGCCGCCTGCAATCCAAAACGAACAACGCGAACGTCACGCGCCGCAAGATGTGCATTCTCGCACAAGAAGTCAGCGTAATCGCCGCCCGCGTTCACGAACGCCACGCCCTTATGGGAAGGCAGCTCGCAAAACAGTTCACCTTTCGCGCGGGCAATATTGTCGCGCCCGCCTAAAAGCTCAATGTGGCTTTCTCCCACGTTCACGATAAGACCCATATCGGGCTGGACAAACGAACAGAGCTCGTGGATTTGTCCTTGGCCACGCATGCCCATTTCAACCACAACGTATTCGCTGTCCGCATCGGCGGAAAGCAACGTTTTCGGAACGCCCAGCTCGTTGTTCTGGTTCGCTTTCGTTGCAACCACGCCGTGCTGAGCAGCCAAAACATCGCGCACTAAGTTCTTCGTAGTGGTTTTCCCGCTTGACCCGGTCAGTCCGATAACGCATCCCGAAAGCTTTAAGCGCCATGCGGCGGCGAGTTGCGTTATAGCATCGGCGGTATCGGGCACTTCCAAAATGCCTGCCCCCAGCTCGCGCGCAAGAGCACACGTCTGCTCGGAGGGCTTTTTCATTACCAGGGCAAGAGAAGCACCTGAACGCAGGGCGCTGTCAACGAAATCGTGGCCATCAACACGTTGGCCCGGAAGCGCAACGTAGAGTGCATCGGAGACGACTTCTCGTGAGTCCCAGGTCAACGAGCACGCCAGCTCTTTTGTTCCAAGAGGATCAACAACAATATCCGCACCCGTGATCTGGGCTATTTGCTTTGCATTCAAACGCATGTGCGAAAAACTCCTCTTTCACCTTGTCTCTGTATCCGTTTGCATATCCCTTGCGCCGCGCCAACAACGCAGCACCATTGCAAACGCGCTTGCCAACACAGACATTCAAACCCTCACGCTCGAAGCACGCGGCGCGCATCAAGCAAACCCACGCTTCGAAGTCTTTAGGCCTACCCGAGCCTCCTTGAACTCCTTAAGCGCCAAACGCACGCTCAAGCTCTTCGGCAGCCACAACTGCATCGTCGAACTGAAGCACGCGGCCCGCAACCAGTTGATAATCCTCGTGGCCCTTGCCTGCCACCAAAATGGAATCGCCCGGCTTCGCAAGCGCAATGGCGCGTGCAATGGCAGCGCGACGGTCGGCCTCAACTTCATAGTGCCCTGCAGGCTCCCCCATGCCGGCAACAATATCGCGAATAATAGCCTGCGGGTCTTCGGTACGCGGGTTATCGCTGGTCACCACCACGTAGTCGGCCGCGAGCGCAGCCTTACCCATAAGCGGGCGCTTCGTGGCATCGCGATCACCACCGCAACCGAACACCACAATCGTGCGGTTGTCGCTCAAGGCCTTCACCGCGCTGAGCGCCTTCTCCAAAGCATCAGGCGTATGCGCGTAATCAACGAAAATGGACACGCCGCCATCGTGAGCGGTGTGAACACGCTGCAAACGGCCCGGAACGAAAACGGGCTTCTTAAATGATGCAATGATGTTATGCGCAGTAATACCCAACGAAAGAGCAATGCCGAACGCCGTCATCATGTTGGAAACGTTGAATCTACCCACCAGCGGATAATCGAAATCATAAACGGAACCGCAGGCATAAAGCTTCACGCGCGTATGCGTCTGGAAATATTCAACTTCTTCGGGATGAATCTGAGCGGATTTCTCGAAACCCGTAGTAATAATGTCATCGCCCGCGCTAGAACAGCGGTGCAGCAGTTCTTTGCCCCACTTATCATCGATGCAGATAACGCGCTTAGACGGGTAATCCTTCCCAAAAAGCAGCGCTTTTGCCTCGAAATATTCCTCGAACGTATGATGATAATCCAGGTGATCTTGCGTGAGGTTCGTAAACGCGGTCACTGCAAAGTGGCATCCCCACGTGCGCAGCAAGTCAAGCGCATGGGAGCTTACTTCCATAGCCACCACCGAACGATCGTTTTGCGCCATGCGGCCCAAAAGCGCCTGCAGGTCGGAAGATTCCGGCGTTGTGTTAGCCGTTTTCTCAAGCGTGCCATCGGCGATAACGCCCACCGTGCCGATGATGCCCGTTTTCATACCCGCTTCGCTGGCAATATGGTTCACCAGGTACGTGGTGGTCGTTTTGCCATTCGTACCGGTAATACCCACCAGGGAGAACTTCGTGGAAGGGAAATCATTGAACGC
Source organism: uncultured Eggerthellaceae bacterium (assembly GCA_934630905.1). GTDB lineage: Bacteria > Actinomycetota > Coriobacteriia > Coriobacteriales > Eggerthellaceae > CAKUOV01. The sequence continues at coordinate 12,566 of CAKTXN010000030.1, read as the reverse complement.
AGCAGCTGCAGCAGCCATGGCCTTGCGCGAATCGCTCACCACAACTTCGGTCACATCGGTCGCATCGGCCAGGTACAGTTTGCGTTCCACCACCAGCACTTTTGCACCACGATTAATGGCATCTTGCGCAAAAGAGTGACCGTCGGTCACCTTGCCCACAATACAGAAGAATGCATCTCCCGGCTTCACTTTATCGCTGCGGTAGGCAATGCCTTCAATGGGTTCGTCGGCGTTGCCGATAATGGTGCAATCGATTTGCGAAAAAAGCTCCGCGCATGTTTTAGCCATGAGATTCTCCCTTATTTCGGCGAAATTTTATATCGCTCTATAGCATATGACATTATAGCCTTAAACGGGGCGCATACATTTGTTTGGTAGGGCGTCTCGCCGGTTGTCACAAAACATACCAATTTGCTGGTGGAGTCGGGAAGAAAGCCGCAAAACGCCAGATTATAAACGCCTTCCTTATATCCTCCCTGGTCGGAAGCGACTTCCGCCGTGGATGTTTTGCCCGCAACCGTATAGCCATCAATTGCGGCATCTTTTGCGGTACCGTACTCGACAACCGAGGTCAGCATGTCTACCGTTTCATCAAGCGCCTGCATATCCGTTGTCACTTCCTGCGTATCGTACGTCACGTATTCGCCGGTTTGCGGCAGCGCAATAAGGAAATGCGGGGTAACCGCCACGCCATCGTTCTCAAGAATGCCATAGAAGCGCGCCATTTGCAGCGGCGTGTTCATAACACCTTGGCCAAACGACACGTTATAGCCCTGAATGAGCGACCACGAATTCCGATCAAGCAGATAACCAGCGCTTTCGTTGGGATAATCCACGCCCGTTGTCTGCGTAAGCAAGTACTTGTTGATCTCTTCGTAGAACGGCGTGAATCCCAGTTTCTCAATGGAAAGCGCAATGCCCACGTTCGACGAATACGCCAGGATATCGCGCAACGAATACGTGCACGCATCGCGATCATGCGCATCGGTAATGATGTAGTTGTCCGCCTCAAGCTCAACAGGGCATTCCAACTCATCTTCGGGGGTCATGACATCGTTTTCCAAAAGCGAAAGAGCCGATACGGTCTTGAACACCGAGCCCGGCTCAAAGGCATGCGTGACACATTTCAGGTCGGTCGCGCCTGCCTCTACCGTGGTTCGATCCGAAGGGTTGAACAGGGGAAGCGATGCTGCTGCGTAAATCTCGCCTGTTCCCGCATCCATAAGGACCGCAGATGAACTATCGGCATCAAGCTTTTCCGCGGAAGCCGTAATCTGCTCTTCCAGAAGCGCCTGCATCTCGATATCAATTGAGATCATGATGTCTTCGCCGTCTACCGGTTCGACCTGCTCGTACACGGTGCCCGGAATAGCGGCGCCGCCCACACCTGCTTGCGCGCGCTTGATGCCATCCGTGCCTTTCAGAATGTCATCGTAATATGCTTCAAGGCCGGTAAATCCCGCGCCATCGGAATCCAAACAGCCGATAACCTGGCCGCCCGCCTGGCCATACGGATAAACGCGATCGAGTTCGTCTTCGTAATAGAAGCCGTCAAGGTTCATCTCGATGAGTTTTTCGGCCGTTTCAACCGAAATCTTGCGCGCCACACATACATAACGGGAATTCGCCGTGGTCATGATGTCAGAGTAATACTCCACGCTGTTGCCCAAAACGGAAGCAACGTCTTGCGCTTCTTCCTGCAAGTCCGAGATGAGCGTGGGGTCGCAATAAACCGACTTCACTTCAACGCTTGTGGCCAAAACGTTGCCGTTTCGGTCGTAAATAGTACCGCGATGCGCCAAAAGCTTCGTGGTTGACGCACGCGCAGCCTGCCCCATCGCAGCATTATCCGCCGCTTGGAACACCTGCAAGCGCAAAAGCTGAAGGCCGAATATGACCACGATAGCAATAACCAAGGCGAAAGCAATGCGGAAACGTCGTTCGAAGATGCTATCCGCACCGCCGAACGCCGCACGCGGGGCGTTTTCCGAATAAGCGCGTCTTGAGTTGCTGTCATTATTGCGGGACATGAAGGAAAACCCTCCTTACGAGTTGCGTGCTACAACCCTAAGGCTTCCCGCCAACGAAAGATCCCCTTGCGCGTTCGTAACCACAACATCTTCACCGAGTTTGATAACGGTAGCCGTCTCGGGAGAAATCATGCCCAAATCGTTTGCTGCTTCCTGAATGCGCGTAGGGTTGGAAAGCGCGCTCACTTCGACTTCAAGCAAGCTGCCCTCGTGGCGCGCGTCAACCAGTTCCGAAGCAACTTTCTGGGATTCCATGGAAAGCGTAACAGATGCGGAGTCAAGAATAACGTGCACTGCAGCGAAAATTGCAAAGACAACCGCAATAACCATTGCAAAGGCAGCAGCAGCTATCAGGGTATTTGTCGATGCGCCTTCCTGTCGCTGATGCGTAGTATGCACGCGCACGCCAGGACGAGAAGGCTGATATGCCCTTTCGAACCGTGAATCTTGATATGCACGAGCAGCGGTTGCCACGAATTTCTCACTTTCACGAGGCAACGAAATGCCTCGGCTCTATAACTTTTCTGCGACTCTCAATTTCGCGCTGCGAGAGCGCGGATTTCTTTCAATTTCGTCCTTGGTAGGAAGAATAGGCTTACGACTTACCTGTTTGAGCAGGGGCGCGTGACCACAAGCACACACCGGCAAATCGGGCGGACACGTGCAGCGATTCGCATACTCGGCAAAGAGGTCCTTCACAATGCGGTCTTCCAGGGAATGATACGTTATGACCGCAATGCGGCCCCCGGGGTTCAGCCAACGCACGGCTGCCTCCAGACCTCGCTTCAAAACGCCCAGCTCATCGTTTACCTCGATGCGCAGTGCCTGAAACGTGCGCTTTGCAGGATGCCCACCAGCGCGACGCGCCGAAGCGGGAATGGCACTCTTGATGATTTCAACGAGCTGCCCGCTTGTTTCGATAGGCTGACGCTGACGCGCGGTCACAATGAACTGCGCAATTCGACTTGCCCACCGTTCGTCGGAATAGCTGCGAATGATTCGGGTGAGATCTGCTGCGGTATAAGTGTTGACGATCTCTGCTGCGGTTAAAGTAGTGAGTTTACCCGAACCATCCATACGCATATCCAACGGGCAATCCTCTTTGAAGGAAAAGCCCCGGTCTGGCGTGTCAATCTGCACGGAAGAAACACCCAGGTCGAAAAGAACCGCGTCGATACCGGGAACAGGGATGCTCATCAAAAGCTCATCCATGTTCCCGAAGTTGCCTTTCAGCAAGGCAAGCTGCGGACGCGTCTCATCGGGCAGCGATTCAAGCCGAGTTTGCGCGGCGGCAAGCGCCACGTCATCTTGATCGATGCCGATGAGCATTCCTTCCGGACCAAGGCGCTTGGCCACTTCCAGGGAATGCCCTGCCCCACCGAGCGTGGAATCCACGAATACGGTGTGTGATTTGAGCGCGAGTGCATCGAGGCACTCGGGGAGCAGGACGGGTATGTGCCTAAATTCTTCAGTCAAGGTGCTATTCGGCAGTGCCGTAAAGTAGAGCTGCCAAATCGATATCGGATTCGAATGCTTCGCGTGCCTGAGGATCCCAGATCTCAACGTAACCGGTGTTACCAATGAACACGGCCGTAGAGCCAATGCCCGCTGCCTCGCGTTGATCGGAAGGAATGTTGATGCGGCCGGCGGAGTCCGTTTCAATTTCTTTTGCACGGCCTTTCAACACACTTCTGATTTGCTCGTGGCGCGGATTGGATTGCTGGAAACCGCCGTCGCTTTCGAAGAAGCGCTTCACCCACTCATTGAAGCCCTCGGGTTCGAAAAGCAGCAGACAGGTTTTGTCAGGATTCAACGTCACAATCAATTCCTTGGAAAGCTCTTTGGCAAACTTCGGCGGAAGCGCAACACGGCCCTTAGCGTCAACCTTGTAGCTGTATTGGCCCATAAGGTCGATCACCGTGTTACCTCCTTTCGCAGACAGTACGCCCTTTGCTTTCCGTATGACCCAGTATAAACACTTTTCCCCACAAAACAACCCAAACCCACCCATTTATGTTCAATTTCCCACACATGGCACAAAAATCGCCCCGTTTTTCAACGAGGCGATGGATACGCACTATTTTTTGATAGAGATGCTATTTATTTTTTAGACGGGAATAACGCCGTGAAAGCCGGTGAAAGATGCGCAAGTGGTAACTAGCTGGCAAGAAGCGCCGCGATGGCAGCGCAACAGCAAGGAAAGCGTCAACGGGTGTGGGTGCGTGTGGATTGCAAGCACGGCAAGCGCAACGGCGGCAGGCCTCGGGGGCACGGCAGCTACTTCGCTGGCTTCACATGGGCGCGCGGATGAGCGTTCAGATACTCTTCGCGAATATGGGTGCGGCTGACATGCGTGTAGATTTGCGTGGTGGAGATATCGGAATGGCCCAAGATTTCTTGGATAGTGCGCAGATCCGCTCCCCCTTCGAGCATATGCGTTGCATACGAATGCCGTAACGTATGGGGATGCAACCCTTTCACGCCAACGGCAAGCCCCGCGTTTGCCACGATTTTATGGACGCTTTGACGGGAAAGCCGCGTTCCGCGCGTGTTCAAGAACACCGCGGGCGTGGGACGCTCCCCTGCTAAGGAAAGCGGTCCGCGCGCATTTTGCAGATAATCATCAAGTGCGCGAGCAGCTGCGCCCGAAATGGGAGAGATACGATCTTTGTCGCCTTTTCCGCGCACGCGTAAAAAGCCCTGATCGAATTGGATATCGTGCAAATTCAGACCGGTAAGCTCGCTCACGCGTAAGCCGCAACCGTAAAGCAGCTCCAAGATCGCCTTATCACGAAGACCAGCTGAAGTAGCAGGAAATGGCTGGTCAAGAAGCTCCGTTACTTGATCGATGCTCAAAACATAAGGGAGAAGTTGCGGGGTTTTCGGCGGATAAAGGACATCGGCCGGATTATCTTCGCGATAACCCTCGCGCACCAGAAATTTGAAGAAGCCCTTGATGGTGGAGAGCGTACGTTTGATGCTTGTTGCAGCAAAACCTTGTTCGCTGAGGTCGTTTTGGAACGCAACGATGTCACTTCGCTGCGCATGTTCGAGCAAAACACCGCGCTCATTCAAATATTCCTCGAATTTGCGCAAGTCACGTCCGTACGCCTCGATTGTTTTATCGGCACTACCTCGTTCGATGCGTAAATAGGAAAGAAAGTCTTTTGCCAATTGTCCCATGCACCCATTATAGTTGACAAACTCTTCCAGCGGTATTTGTTGACAAATTACCCCACCTTTTGTCAACATTTCAGACAAAAAGAAAAGCGCCCGGAGGCGCTTTTCTAAAATGCTATATTGCCACGAGGACGACGCGAATAGGCCTTCGCGCCATGAGCGCAGCCTGCAGCGAGCAAATCAAGCTCGTGGATTATTCGCCACCCACGCAAAGACGACGATATCCCGTAATCTTGATGGAACCGCCGAGTTCCTTGGCGGTCTTCTCGGTGAGTTGAGCAATGGTCAGGTCAGGATCCTTGATGTAGGACTTGCCAACCAGCGTAACCTCGGACAGGTACTTGTTGATGCGGCCTTCGACCATCTTTTCCTGGATGTTCTGCGGCTTGCCGGACTCAGCAGCCTGAGCCATGTAAATATCACGCTCATGAGCAACCAGAGCCTCGTCAACGCCAGAAGCATCAACAGCAACGGGGTTGTCAGCAGCAACCTGCATAGCAACGCCGTGACCATACTCAGCGAAGGTTTCAGAAGTTGCATCGCAATCGGTGTCGAACGTCACAACAACGCCAATCTTGCCACCCATGTGGATGTAAGAAGCAATGGCGTCGGCCTCGATAAGCTCGAAGCGAGCAACCTGGATGTTCTCGCCCAAGATATGGATAGCATCGGTAAGGATTTCCTCTACCGTCACGCCGTCTTCGCCCTTAGCAGCTTTGAAAGCGTCCATGTCGGCCGGCTTTGCAGGCAAAGCAGCAGCGCCAATGCGCTGAGCGTACTCTTTGTACTTAGCGTTACCAGAAACGAAGTCAGTCTCGCAGTTCATCTCGAAGATGATAGCAGACTTGCCATCGGCGGCAACAACAGGCCAAACAACACCTTCGTTCGTAGCACGGCCAGCCTTCTTGGCAACAGCAGCCAAACCACGGGTGCGAAGAATGTCAACAGCCTTGTCCATATCGCCTTCAGCTTCGACCAAAGCCTTCTTGCACTCCATCATGGCAGCGTCGGTCATCTGGCGAAGCTCTTTAACCATAGAAGCGGTGATATCAGCCATAGCTCGTTCCTTTCTCAATGGAGGGCGGCACAGCGCGCCGCCCGGGAAATTTTACAGTGCAATAGCAGGTGAAATGCTGCGTTATTCAGCAGCAGGAGCCTCTGCAGCCTCGGCAGCAGCTTCTTCAGCAGCTTCCGGAGCCATTTCAGCGGCGGTCACAGGAGCAACGCCACCAGCCAAAACAGCGTCGGCAATGAAGTCGGCCATCAGGCGCACAGAGCGGATAGCGTCATCGTTGCAGGGAATGCCATATGCAACTTCATCGGGATCGCAGTTCGTGTCAAGCGTACCGATAACGGGGATGCGCAGACGCTTTGCCTCGTTGATGGCCAGAGCTTCGCGGTTCGTGTCGATGATGAAGATAGCATCGGGAACGCGCGTCATGTTGCGGATACCGTTGAGGTTAGTCTGCAGCTTAGCCAGCTCCTTGCCCAGAATAGCCTGCTCCTTCTTAGGCAGCAGAGCCATACGACCGTCGGACTGCATAGCTTCCAGCTCTTCCATGCGCTGTACGCGAGAGCGGATGGTGGCGAAGTTGGTGAGCATGCCGCCCAGCCAACGAGCGTTCACGTAAGGCTGACCGCAGCGATTTGCAGCCTCGGTCACTGCTTCCTGAGCCTGCTTCTTGGTACCCACGAACAGCACGGTGCCGCCCTTGCGAGCGATGTTGGACACAGCGGTGTAAGCTTCGTCCATGCCGATGAGGGTCTTCTTGAGGTCGATGATGTAGATGTCGCCGCGATGACCGAAGATGTAGGGTTTCATCTTGGGGTTCCAACGGCGGGTCTGATGACCGAAGTGCGCGCCCGCGTCAAGCAGGCTGGCAATGCTGATCTTTGCCATAGCTTTCTCCATTCGTTAGTCCTCTGCTCGCGGTCATCCCTGGGGTCCGCAGCCTTTTTCCGGTGGCCACTAGCGGTGCAGGTCGCGCAAGCATGTGTGATTAGAAACCGCTCTATTTTAGGAGCCATTGAAGAAATATGCAAGCAATTTATTGCAAAAAGGCAACAAAAGATGGCAAAACGAGGTGCGGTGCTTGACATTCTGCACGCGAAGCATACAATTATTGGCGCACTTTGAAAAGGTGGGGCCTTCTCCCCTACTTCGCTTGAGCTGCGTTTTGCAGTACGTTCATGTTGGCATCAATGCTTATGATGAGCGGCTTCGGCGGCGCATGCAACGCGAAGTTTTACTTTGGGGGCGACTGGTTTCGACATGGTAGGTTTTACATAGGGAGCAAGCCGTGGTCTCCTCGCCACGCTAAACAGGGGTACTGTCAAATTAATTGGCAAAACTCAAAAAACTTACGCTCTCGCTGCTTAATTGCACAGAGCCGCTGAACCCGGATTTTTCCCGCTTCGGGGAACGCGTCATTTTAGGGAAATGCGCTTAGCTACGTCGTTGGTATGAGCTAGGCAAAGATTGAACCAGCTAGGATGCACAAAAGCCCGCCAACGGGCGTTTCGCACCCGAACTCAAATCGTTGGACAAGCTTGTAGGGCCCTGTGGGGGGTCTAGTATGGACCGGAGTTCGATTCTCCGCGCCTCCACCAAGAAAACCAAGCAGGTCGGGAAAACCGGCCTGCTTTTTTGTTATCACAGCCGCATTGGAGAATCGAACTCCGCTTGCATTGCGAGGGTCACGAAACGTGCCAGTGGCACGTTTCGCCGAGCAAGGGCCCCGCGAGCGGACGCGAGCAAGCCCCGCGGATGCGCGCAGCGCATACGCCGTTCGATTCTCCGCGCCTCCACCAGAATCTATCAGGCAGGTTCGGCAACGGACCTGCCTTTTTGCTGTTGCATGCGGCCAACCAAGGCGCGGAGAATAGGGGCTCGCAAAACCGGCTTCGCCCCCTTCGCGCTGAAAACGGTTCACCGGACCGTTTTCGCGGCGCCGCGCGAACCCCCGCGCCTCCACCAGAATTCACCAGGCAGGTTCGGCAACGGACCTGCCTTTTCGTTGTTACAAGAGGCTGCGCGAACCATCTTTGTCGAAAAATGTAAGCCAATGAGCAAAATATTCCTGTTCGGGGTAGTTCGAAAGGCACAAACGCAGCATTCGGAGCCATTCAAGGCGCCTCGAGCCTCCTAAGCCCCGCAAAACCCCAGGTCCAAGCCGATACTCAACGACAAGCATCACGCTGACGCATTGTTTACCTACCCCGAACAGGAATATTTTGCACTTTAGGGCGATTTTTCCGACAACATGGCATCGAAACTCCTCGAGCCTTACGCTGGGCAAACTATCTTGTCGGAAACTCGCCGTCAAAACGCTCAAATCAACGATGCGGGGCAGGTCGAAGACGCAGACAACCCGCTTTCGCCCAGCTTTCAACTGCATTTTGCCCGACACGCCAATAAAACCCCAGTTCACGAATATTCCTTGAAAACAGAGAAGTCAGCACACCCAGCCTTACCTGCCCCGTATCGTTGATTTGGGCGTTTTCGCCCGTGATTTCCGACAACATGCCCCCAATCCCCGACCTTGCACGCAATCGAACTCACAGACCCCAGGCAAAACCCATCACTTAGACTAACTTAGAATGCAACTTCAAGGAATCGAGCGGCACTCCGCCACGACAAACGTCACAACAAGACAACGCCGTTTAAGGATGTCAAAATGCCTGGTTGTTACGACCCGTTCATCCATTCATCATGCAAACGGCTAAAAAACAGGCGCCTGCAGTTTCGATAACGGTAGGCACCTTCAAAAAACTGTGCACAAAAGCGAATGTGCTCGCCCTCTTATTCTTCTCGTGCGTAGAATGCAACGGCAACGGCGTCGGGGCCAACATGGGTGCCAATAGTGCTTCCAATGCGGCAGGCGGACACTTGGTCCACGTCAATCGGAAAATGATCGGCGCTATCAACAAGGTACTTATGGAGCAGCTTGTCGGAAAGCCCACTGTATGCGGTCAAGTACGGCTCGTCATAGCTGATGCCGCCGCTCTTGCGCGCCTGTTCAACCAACAGATTGCGGCCGTTCTTCGAGCCGCGCGCCTGGCCAAGTACAACCACTTCCCCATCCTGAACCGCAATGACCGGCTTGATGCCCAGCAAACCGCCCGCAAGCGCCACCGCCGCGGAAACGCGGCCGCCGCGCTTTAGGTACTCCAGCGTGCCCACCAGGCCGATAAGGCGAATGCGCGTCCTGCCCTGCTCAAGGTCGGCAGCAATTTTCGCGGCGCTCATTCCGCCGTCGCGCAGCTGCACGGCGCGCTGCACCAAAATCTGCTCTCCCAGCGAAACGTTCAGGGAATCCACCACGTGCAGCGAGGCATCGGGGTAATCCGCCGCAGCAATGCAAGCAGCCTGATAGCACGCGGAAAGCTTCGACGACAAGCAGATGCACACTACCTCGTCACCCGCTTGAAGCGCCTCGCGGAACGCCTTTGAATACTCGCCGGGCGCGACGGCGCATGTGGTAGGAAGGCCGTCCATTTCGATGAGCTTCTCGAAAAACTCCTGGCTGGAAAGCGTTACGCCGTCAAGATACTCCACGCCCTCGATGATGGTCTTAAGCGGCAGCGCCTCCACGCCCCATTGTGAAAGTCGCTCGGGCGAAATATCGGCGGCGGAGTCGGTAATGATACGAACGGACATAGCGGTTCTCCTCGACTAGTATCAGACGCATAGTGCCGCATCGAGCGCGGCAAAAAGCGCATTGTTTTCTTGCATGGTTGCCCCATAGTAGCGTTAGTTTGTTGATTAATCAACAAGTTTTATGTACGTTCAAAAGAAAACGAAAAAGAAGCGCCCGCAAAGGACGCTTCTTCTGGGTATCGTTATGTTTTGGGAAATCGCTCGTCGGAACCGCTCTGGCACTCCCGACGAATACAGGCTCACTCGCGCAAACTTTGGAGCAGACTAATCCGCCGAAGGTGCAGTTGCAGCAGGCGAAGGCGCCGGCTCTCCCGCCGAGACAGCCGCCACAGCAGCAGCATTTGAAGCTCGCAGCTCCGCGCGCATTTCTTCTTTCAGCTCTTCACGCAGCTCAGCCATGAGTTCCGCACGCATGTTGGCATCAAGAATCGGCTTTGCGTCCGTCTTCGGGTGGGCCGCCCCGCTTGAAGCAGATTCTGTTTCGAACTTCGGCTCAGTTTTGGATTCGGACTTGGGCGCAGGCTTGGGCGCGGACTCAGATTCAGCTTGCAAGCTTTCCTTCGCGAACATTTCCATGCCCGCTTCAGTGCCACCCCTATCGTCGTTTGCGGCGGCGCTCTTCTTTTCCTCGGGACGAGGCTTCAGCGGCTTGCCCGTGAAAAGATCCTTGAAGTCGCGCATGTCCTGCGCAATCGAACGCAGACTGTTCATGGTGTCCGCGTTTTCCTTGTAAATGACGTTCAGGTCGTCCCTTAAATGGGACACCCCCTCCGCGCTGACAAACGGATTATCGTCAATCGCTTCTTTCACGCCGCCAACCACGCCATCGACCACGGTGCCAACCGCCTGGCCAACTTTGTCGCCCAGAGAATCCGCGTAGTAATACTCGACCTCTTTGCCATCTTCCAGCACAGCGAAGCCAATCTCGTTTCCCTGCTCGTCATCGATGTAATACAAGATGTCGTCATCGCTGTATTCGATTTCCACGACTTCTGTCTTAGACACGGACATCCTCCTTTAATGAACGTACAAAATGCAGCACCAACGCAGTATTGGTCAACCGCGGCGCATTCGCAAAACCAGCCGATTACAGCTTTGCGGTACCTGCGTGAACTGGGAAACGTACCGCCAACGCGACACCTAAACCGCCTAGTATCGCGAACGCTCCTTAAGGGCACGCTCAATCTCGCGATTCGAGTCGCGCTTTGCCATAGTGGCGCGCTTATCGTAGACCTTCTTGCCGCGCGCGAGGGCAATCTCAACTTTGACCAGGGAGTTCTCCTTGAAATACATCTTCAGGGGAACAACCGCCATGCCTTTTTCTGCCACCTGACGCTCCAAGTACCGAATCTGGTTCTTATGGAGCAGCAGCTTACGACGACGATCGGAATCAACATTGTTGATGTTGCCCATTTCGAACGGAGCGATGTGCACGTTATAGAGCCACATCTCGCCGCCGCGAATAAGGCAATAGCAGTCAGTGAGCTGGCAATTCTTGTCGCGCAGCGAGCGCACCTCCGTGCCGGTCAGCTCAATGCCCGCTTCGAAGGTCTCTAAAATCTCATATTCGAACCGTGCGCGACGATTCTGAGCAATCTGCTTGTCTTTCTTTTCTTTCACGGGCACCTCCTTGCCTGAAAGCTTGCCGGGAACGCATCCGAAAGCTCTTTACGCAGGGTTTCAGTTCGTGAAAGCGGACACAACAATGCGCGGCTTCCGCGAGAAACCCAGCTTTGGCATCATACCACGAGCAAAGGGCTTGCTTGCACCAGCAAATAAAAAGTAAACTTCTCGAAAACAAGAAATCGAGTAGAAGGCGCAGGCGCGCTGGTCCGCAGCGGCGCATGCGGAAGCATCGTGGCATTGAAGCGAGCATCGCGCAACGCCTGTCATCCGCCGATCAAACAGATAAGGAAGACCCATGGAAATCAGACCCATCGCGCATATTCGCACCGACTTTCCCGAGAAATTCGGGATTCCGCGGCAGAGCAATTTAGTGAAAGAAGCGCGCGGTACTATCGTGTTCGAGCCGGAGTTTTCCCAGCCCGAGTGTGTACGCGGTATTGAAGGCTACGATTACCTGTGGTTGGTGTGGGGTTTTGACCACGGCGATAAAAACACCTGGTCACCCACGGTGCGTCCGCCTATTTTAGGCGGCAACAAGCGCATGGGCGTCTTTGCAACGCGCTCCCCTTTCCGTCCAAACCCGCTCGGGCTTTCATCTGTGCGTTTGGAATCGGTAGAAATGACCGAATCTGGCCCCGTTCTTCACGTGCTGGGTGCCGACCTGCGCGACGGCACGGAGATTTACGACATCAAGCCCTATGTGCCCACGTCGGATTGCCACCCGAATGTACGCGGGGGCATAGCCACCGAAAACGAGTGGCACAGCGTACGCGTGGAAATACCCGATGACCTGCAATGTTTTTTCGATGCCAACCAGCTGGAAACGCTCAAGGAAGTGCTCGCGCTTGATCCGCGGCCCGCAACGCATCACGACCCGCAACGCACCTATGCCATGGCGTTCGCGGGTTGGGATGTGCATTTTACGGTTGATGATCAGGCAGGCGCCCTGACGGTGACGGGCGTAACGCGACGAAAAATGCAGTGAGCAGCCTCCGGCATGGCGCTTGGGGCATTAAAAAGCCCGTCCAAGAGAGCGATTGTTGGAAAAACGGGTGCAAATTCAGGCAAAT
>CAKTXN010000029.1 GCA_934630905.1 uncultured Eggerthellaceae bacterium | reverse complement strand
TCTCGACGTCGCCGGTGAGCCTCAGCATGCCGAGGGCTTTGTCCTTTGAGTCTTGGCTGTACATACGGACTCCTGACTGGACCAAACGGTCCAACTATTCGTCCGCACCCCCAGGGGGCTATTTAAACGTAGTTACGAAATCCATATTCCATTTTCGTCGAATACATAGGTACCTTCAGGTGTCTGCATTTCGCCCGTTGCCATACGCCCCGATGGCTCCAGGTAATACCAGGCGCCTCCTATGTATTGCCAGCCAGTAAGCATATGGCCAGAAGGGGAGAGCAGATACCAATCGCCGTCCAGTCTTATCCAATCCGTTGCCATTTCTCCCGAGTCTAGCAAATAATACCAAGAACCTCCGATGTTTTGCCAGCCGGTTGCCATGATGCCTGAAGAGTAGAGGTAGTACCATGTGTTGTTGATATTAAGCCATCCCGTGTGCATAACGCCCGATTGATCGAGCCAATACCAGTCGTCATTGGCCCTTGTCCAACCGGTTGCCATGCTGCCGTCTTCATTAAGCAAGTACCAATATCCGTTGATGTTTTGCCAGCCTGTAAGCATGGAGCCGGAATTATCGAACAAATACCATAAGCCATTGATAGCGGTCCAGCCAGTGCACATGCGACCGCCATTTGCGGGGCTAAGGTAATACCAATTCTCATTCACTAGCCTCCATCCCTCTTGCATCTGGTATGTTTCCGTGTCAAGCCAATACCATGCGTCAAGACTGAGCCAGCCAGACGCAAGCGCTCCCGAGCTGTCGGACCAATACCAGGTTCCATCGTCGAATGCCCAACCTGTGGTCATGGCGCCCGAGCTGGCGAAGTGGTACGCGTTCCCATTTGCACTTTGGACGCCTGTTACCATTGCGCCCGATCCATCGAAGTAGTACCAATCTCCCCCTATATACGCCCATCCGGTTACCATGGCTCCAGAGTCGTTCAAGAAATACCAGGTGCTGCCCACTTTCTGCCATCCGGTAACCATCCAACCAGAGCCGTCGAAGTAATACCATGCGTCGCCGATGATCTCCCATCCATTGGCGGTGTATGAACCATCTTGGTGCCTGTACCACCACTTGCCATTTTTATTGACCCACTGAGAAGCATGCTGTACGGGGCCTTCGAAGTCGAAATTCACATCGACATTTCCGTCGATGCCATTTATATCCCCTTGCGACATGCGCTGCCAAATTCCATACGAGCCAGAGTAGTCGCAGCGGTAGTTATACTGAGCTACCCATCGCGGCCACTGGTCAAATGCGCTTCCGTTTAGGAAATTGTTCCACCAGTTAAGGTTCGCGTATATACCGGGTTGAAAACCGGCATTGCTGATCGCGCTGCAGAACGTATTCGCCATTGACTCAAGTTGCGAGTTGCTAAGGGGATGGTCGTTCCCGTCCATCGAAACTCGGGCATCTACGCCAGGCTTGCCCTTGCCGTCAATTTGGCATTCCAAGTCATAATAAACCGGATAATCCAAATCGGTTGGACCAAGCCCAGCTTCATTGAGGACTCGGAGCACATGCGCCGCTTCGCTCGCGGCCATTGCGTCGTTGTAGGCATATGAAAAAAGGTAGATGCCGAAGGGAATGCCGTTTTCCTGGCATCCCTTGATATTTTGGAAAACGTAGTTGTCGTCCTGGTCGGAATAATCGGAGCCCCATCCGCATCGAATGATGGCGAACTCTACGCCGTCGGCTTTGGCCGCCGCCCAGTCAATGGAACCTTGCCATTGCGAAACATCAACTCCCATTGCTTTGGCTCCAGATACGCTCGTTCCGTTCGAGCAGTAGTACGTGTTGTTTTGCTTGCTCCAGGTGTGCAATCCTCCCGAGAAAAGGACAATGCCGTTTTCAGAGGTATCGCCCTGAGTATTTATTGCCGATTCGGGCAGGAGGAGACCGTCCTGATAGCGCCAACTTGTCGGCGCGTCCTCAACCTGGCCGATATCTGAGATCGCCTGGTGCTCGCTGTATTCAGCTGAATTGGCGAAATCGAATGGAAATATCAAGCAGAATAATGCGGCAAGTGCACAAAGCAGAAAGGGGCGCAAAATACTTTTCATCGGACATACCTCGTTAGGAATGAAAGGGAATAGCTAATTTAGTATCTTGAATTTTCAGATCAAATGCAACGTCTTTGAGCAGTGGACCTCGTACGGAGTCCGATAACCTAGGCGTTTGCGCGGCCGGCGGTTCAGCTTATTGTACACCTCCTGCACGCGCCTTTCGCCGGTGTTCTCGTTGGTGCCGCACTGCCACGGATGGTGTGGCACGAAGTAGAATTCCACGCCGGTCTCAACCGTGACCTGGGCATGTCCGAGAACTCCGACGTGGTGGCCCATGGCTCCCTCTTCCGTATGATGTTCTGATATGTAAATGGCCGTCAAGAGGCAAAAGGAATCCAGACTCGAGAAATTTCGAGCCTGGATTTCCTTCTCTATGACCACGGCGGCGCCCCGGCCCGCTCTTCGGCGCGTCTTTCACAAGACGCACGTTTGCTAGTCTGACATCCGCGTATTGGCTACCGCATTCTGATCTTTCCGGCTGGGGCTGTCCTCTGTCTAGGATCGCGCATGGCCCGAAGGCTGCAGCATAGAACTCTCGAGGGTTTCCCACGCGCCTCGGTGACGGGCGTGCGCGCCGCCGATGGTTTCTAGCTTCCCGCCTGGGCCATCCTGCCTATCGACCAGACAAATCCGGCAAGCTCCCTGGCGATGGCGGCGTTGGCTACCGCGCCGCTTTTGCCCCTCGACCTCAAATGGATCCATCTTCCGTGCAGCCTCATGTTGGCGCGCGCCGCCTCTTCCGCTATGGCCGCAGGGACGCCGGGCGCGCCTTCGAGCGATGCGCGAGAAAGGGGCTTGAGCGTTCTCGCATGGTGCCACGCAGCCTCGACTAGCAGCGTTCTCGCATGCTTTTTGCCCGTGCGCGTGATTTTTCCGCGCGACACGTGCCCTCCCGTGGAACTTTCCGACGGAACGAGCCCGAGGAAGCTCATGAACGATTTGGCATCGGGGAAGCGCGAAAAATCACCGATCTCGGCGACGAGGGAGAAAGCCGTGACCGTGGATATCCCGCGCAGGCATTCGAGGGCTTTCACGGTTGCCGAGATATCGTTCTGGCCGGCGCGCTTGGCTATTGCCCCGTCGAGCCTGTCCCGCTTCAGGGTCAGCGCCCGCACATCTTCGCAGCATTCCTGGAAAACGAGCTGCTCGCAGGGGTCGCCAAAGGAGATCGACGAGAGCCAGGCCGAGTGGGCCCTGGTCCAGGCGGATTTGCCGCCCTCATACACGATGCCCTTTCTGAGCAGGAATTTCGAAAGGCGGTTGCGTGCGCGCATGAGGTCTTCGCGGCAATCCGCCCGTATTCTCGCGAGGTCTCGGGCCGCCTCTGTCGCCGCGTCGGGCATCCGGCATTCGACCACGTTGCCGATGGCGAGCATGCGCGCCAGGAACACAGCGTCGCGCTTGTCGGTCTTCACCCTGTCGCCGGATGGCCTGATCATCTTCGACACCGCTCCGACCAGGCATTCCAGGCCGCTTTCGTCGAGCTTTCTCTTTAGGTCGAAGCCCGTGGGCCCCGATTCGTAGACGCACCACGCCGGCTGCGGCAGGGCTTTCGCCCAGGAGACGACCGCGTCGGCGTCGTAGCCGAACGATTTCTGCAAAACCTCGCCCGTTTCCGGGATGAAGACCGCTGCGGCGATGCTGCGGGCATGCACGTCGAGCTCGATGCTGGTACGATGGAGTATGGTCGGAACCTCCTATGAATGGTGGCGTGGCTCGAAAGCCTTGACAATCGAAGCCTAACCCACGTTGCCGCAAAAGTCGGCCAAGCTTTATAGAGCGAGGTTCCGATCGCTCCTTACATATTGTCTAGTATCATTGGCCTATCTAGAACAAATGGAAGGGTGCTGTCATGAGGCGAGTTGGCGCAATAGGCAAAAAGACGGTGGTTTTAGCGAGCGCATTGGCTCTTTCTTCGTGCGTCGCATCGAGCGCCTTTGCTTTGTCCTCTTCTGATTCCGAGGCATTGCAGGATTCTGCCGAAATCGTTGCAGCCACCGAAGTTGGAACAGGCGTCGTCTCCAGTGAAGGCTTTTCTGAAAACGAATCCGCCGACATTCCTTCTTACGGGTGGTATTTGAATGAGGTGACGGGCGACTGGTCGTTCTACAAAGATTCGATGCTCGTTAAAGGTTGGCTTTCTACTGGCGGCTTCTGGTATTGGTTTGATGACCAAGGCATTATGGCGACGGGCCTTACGTCGTGCAACGGTGTTTTCTATTTCTTAAATCCTGGAGATTGCTCAGGGCCGGTTGGCGCCATGCAGACGGGTTGGGTATTCGATTCCGCTAATAACGTCTGGCGGCATTTTGACGCATCGGGCGCCATGCAGACGGGCTGGCTGCTTACAGGAGGTGCCTGGTATTGGCTCGTTCGCGCAAATGGCTCCATGGCACAGGGCGTTTCTAATTGCGACGGGGTCTATTATCATTTCGACGCATCGGGCGCTATGACCACTGGCTGGTCACTCGATGGGGACGCATGGTTCTTGTCGAATGCATCGGGTGAATTGCTTTCTGGCTGGCAGCATGTTGGAGGTGCCTGGTATTGGCTTGATGGCACGACCTTCGAAATGCGGATGGGCTGGCTTGATGCCGATGGTCAGAAATACTATTTAGACGCATCGGGAGCTATGGTAACGGGCGTTTTCTCCGATGACTCAGTGTGGTATTTCGCCGATGGCTCTGGTGTGGTCGATACGGTTTCTCGCGGATGGGAGAAATATTCGCAGGGGTGGCGCTATTTTAACGAAGACTCATCGATCGTTGTCGGCTGGACGACCATCGATGGCAAACCTTATTATTTTGGCGACCAGGCAATCATGGCTACTGGTTGGGAAAAAATCGATGCAAGCTGGTATTTCTTTGACGCATCGGGCGTAAATGCCCGCGATGTCTGGGTATATCTCGGCGGGGCATGGTATCACTTCGATGAAGACGGTGTTATGCAAACCGCTTGGTTCAAAGATGGTAACACCTGGTACTACGCAAACGGTTCGGGTGCCATGTTGACGGGCTGGCAATTCCTTGGCGGCGCGTGGTTCTATCTTGGTGCGAACGGGGCTATGGTCAGCTCAGATTGGAGCTATATTAATGGGGCCTGGTACTATTTTGACGAAAACGGGTACATGCTAACCGGTTGGCTTGATTTGGGCACGGAAGAAAATCACCAGTGGTATTACCTGAAAGCGTCTGGCGCCATGCAGACCGGCTGGGCGCATATCTCTGATTCTTGGGGTTCGAGGTATTACTACTTTGGTGCCGATGGCCTTATGACGAAGAGCCAGGCGCAGCCCGATCGCCTTCGTCCCGATTTGGTGAGCGAGGGTTGGTACATTAGCCCGCTTCTTGCAGATTCGAACAACACCCGCGAAGAGCGTATCGAGGCCATGATTTCGACCGCCTATGAGTATTTGGGCAATACGTATAAGCCGTGCTACAGCCAGGCGCCTGGCGGCTATGTTGATTGCAGCGGGCTTGCAATGCAGGGCTTGTATGCGGCTGGCTTCGATCCTGCTCCCGTGAGCCCGAAACGCCACAGCGATCCGGCTTACGAATACGAATCACGCAATATGTGGAACCTCAATATTCCGCGCGTTTCGTACGCGGACCGCCAACGTGGTGATTTGATTTACTACGACAACGGGTATGGCAAAATCATTCATATCGCGATTTATCTCGGCAACGACCAGGTAATCGAAGCGTGGCCGCCGCAAGTTACCGTGTGGCCTGTTGTGAATTGGGCTCATCCGCATGTGTACGGGGTGCAACGTCCGTTTTAGCGCGACTGGTTGGGCACTTGAAAGGGGCTGCTGACCGTGAATCATTGCGTTGCTGCCAATGTACGATTGGCTGCTGAATGCGGGCGTTGCCCCTTTCCCTGGTAAGGGTGCTTTGGCGCGCCTGATATAATTGCATCATGATTGTCGATGGGGAATGGGGTCGTGCGATGAAGAAACGCAATAGTATTCTCGTTTTGCTCGTTATGGCATGTGCGCTTTTTATGCCAGAAATATCGTATGCCGCAAGCTCTGCTATCGCGCAAGATGGGAATACTGCCGTCGGAGCCACGCCGGCTGCAGGAGCCGAAAGCGGTGTTGAACTTTCTGGCGAGACGATTGAGCCCGCCGCCTCGGCAGCGGAACCTCAACCCAGCGACGCCAATGGCGAGAGCGTTCAGAAGCCAAATGATTCTTCGGGCTCCCCGGTTGACCCTGCACCCGAAGTCGAGACCCCTGCTTTCGTTGAGGGTTGGAACCATGTTGATGCTTCATGGTATTTCGTCCGTGGCGGGTCACCCCTCACCGGGTGGCATCAGATTCGCGGCAATTGGTATTGGTTCGATGCTTCCGAAAACGGCAAGATGGCAACGGGGTGGCTCGATGTGGCCGGTGCGCGTTATTACTTGGCTGAATCCGGTTCTGCTGAAGGAGCCATGGCAACGGGATGGATTCGCAACCAGGGGGCTTGGTATTTCGCGAACCAGTCAGGAGCCATTCTTTCGAATTGGCAATGGATTGGTGGTGCCTGGTATTGGTTTGATCCGAGTTGCAGCTGCAAGATGGCGCGTGGGCTCAACGTTATTGACGGGCACGAGTATTTGCTGGGCGATTATGGGCTCGCAAATGGCTGGGTGCTTGATGGGGCGTTGTGGTATTACGGCTCAAATGGGGAAGTTCTAAACGGTTGGCAATGGATCAATGGAGCGTGGTACTACCTCAATCCATCCGAAAAGGGCGCGATGGCGACGGGATGGAATACCATATCTGGCGTGCGATACTATCTTAATTCGTCTGGCGCAATGGCGACAGGATGGATTCTTCAGGGCGACGACTGGTATTTTGCCGAGAATTCGGGCGCAATTGTGACTGGTTGGCGCTTCGTGAACGGTGCTTGGTATTGGCTCGAGCCTTCCGACGATGGCAAGATGTCCGTTGGTTTCAAAGATGTCGGATCGAGCAGATACTATCTTGCTTCCTCCGGAGAAATGAAAACGGGTTGGATTCTTGTTGGGAACGATTGGTATTACGCCG
The DNA here is from genome assembly GCA_934630905.1 of uncultured Eggerthellaceae bacterium. Lineage (GTDB taxonomy): Bacteria > Actinomycetota > Coriobacteriia > Coriobacteriales > Eggerthellaceae > CAKUOV01. The sequence continues at coordinate 11,554 of CAKTXN010000029.1, read as the reverse complement.
ATTCGTCGGGCGCATTTCGGGCCGGCTGGCTTGCTTTGGGGGAGCATTGGTACTACCTTGATCCGAATGGGGAGTACAAAATGCTCACGGGATTTTTCTCGGTTGGCGACTCCCGATACTATGCTTTCGATTCAGGAAAAATGGCGGAGCGGCAATGGGTCGATATGGGCGATGGGTCGAAGACCTTTGCCGGAATTGATGGCGCGCTTTGCGGGAAGCTCGAAAATGGCATGCTCTATGTTCCAGATTCCGAGGGCAAATTGCAGCTTGCTTCTGGCGTGGTGACGCTTGGTGGTTGCAAGTTCAACGTCGACCCCGTAACGCACACTGTTGCATCGGGCTGGAAGAATGTTGATGGCATTTGGTATTACTTCGATGAAAGCGGTCGCGCTTGCTTTGGCTGGATTTTCGAAGGCGGCTCTTGGTATTACCTCGATAAAAACAGCGGCGCAATGGCTACTGGGTGGATAAATGACGGCGGAACATGGTATTACGCCGATTCGTCTGGGAGCATGCGAACAGGATGGCTCAATTTGGGCGGAACCTGGTATTGGCTCGATGGCAGCGGCGCAATGGCTACTGGCTGGCGTTGGATTGACGGAACGTGGTATTGCTTCAAATCGAGTGGCGAGTGGATCTCCGATTCGATGAACGCCAAAGCCCAGGGCTACTACAGCCGTACTAACTGGCTCATTTTGGTCGATACGTCGCGTTGTATAACGAGCGTTTATTACGGGTCGCAAGGCAACTGGGGTTTGTATAAGCGTTACGTCTGCTCGACGGGAAGAGCAGCGACGCCGACGGTGATAGGCGAGTATGAGGTTTATGGCAAAGGCTACTCCTTCGGCCACGGCTATACGTGCTATTGGTATACGCAGTTTTATGGCGATTACCTCTTCCACTCATCGCCGTATTACGTGAATAGCAACAGGATTATGGATGCGACTATGGGTGTGCCATCGTCGGCTGGATGTGTGCGTCTGGAAATCCAGAACGCTAAATGGATTTATGATAATATCCCCTACGGAACGAAGGTCGTGACGTATTAGGTGCGTGGATATGCCTTTTTCATGGCGTGTGCCCATGTGGGTTATGGAGTCTGTTGCATCATCCGCCATATATAAAGAGAAACCGGCTGCAATTGTTACAGCTGGTTTCTCTTGCGGTATTGATGTTCGTGGCAAATTCGGTTTCTGCCTCCAGAGGTACTGGCTGCTGGGCAATGCTACGAGGGCCGGTAGGGGATGCGGACGCCCAAGTAGCATCATCATCGATTGTCAATAAGAAGAATACGGCCCAAAATCCAGGACGTATGGTCTGTGGTTTTTTCTTTCCGAAAGAGGGGGCATTTCCATATAGTCGCCATATCCCCTTGTTAGTACCGCATCATAATCATGAACAAGCTGAACCTTGATGCCGTCAAAAGGTATTTCACTTGTCGGAAAAAATTCATCACGTGATACCATCCATCTTTTTGGGTCACGATCAGAATAATCCGCCATGTACTGAGTCGCTTCGTTTTCATACATGCGCGCAGCTTTTTCCCATTTCTTCTGGATGAACGCTGGCGTAATGCCCACGAGCTTTAACAGCTCATGGGCAATCCTGCACAATCCTAATACAACAGTTCTTTTCATGCCGTCAAAGGCCAAATAAGGAGTAGGGGTAGCTCTCAAAAACGCCAGACGCCCCCATAGCCACGTCCTTCTTGCTTGCCGTTTGTAGGATTTATCGTCGTCAGGAACGTTGTCCAAAGGGAATACATCGATGCTCAGGGGTCTTTTGTAATCACAACCCTTATAGAACTCTGGAATAAAAACCGTGTCCTTAAGCGCGAGATAGGAAAAAGTGCACGGGAAATTTGGCGTATTTCGAACATTCGTAAGTTCATACGAGTCGCTCAAAACCTCATCCGCATGGGATAAAAAGTACTCGTACTCTTTGCGAGGCATGCAAACATCAACATCGTCATCCCAAGGTATAAACCCTCCATGACGAATGGCTCCTATTGCAGTACCCGCATATACGGAATAGGAGAGGTTGAGCTCCTTGCAAGCCCTATCAAATTCCTCCAGAAGAAGAATCGACAATTTCTGCACCTGACGCAAATCGTCAATACTCTGATATTCTTGAAAAGCCATCTACTCCCCCACAAAAAACAACAAAGGAAGACAGCCCGAATTAACCTTATAAAACCAGAAAACGAAATAATACAAACCATGTTGCGCCCGGATTGCATTAAAGTCGGCTTATTTCGCATTTATTCAGACCCTTCAAGAGCCTATACTACGCATCTATGACATTTTTCGCAACAATAAACCGGACGCACTTGAACTGGAATCATCTGGAAATCAAATTGCCGATCTAACGGTGGTCATCGTCTTTCTTGACCGAAAAGTAAATAGTAATGAGCCCATAAATGATGGCAATAGCGTAAGCGATAATCAGCGTTGCATTAAGACCATTCATATACCATATATTAGTCAGCGGGATAATGCAGATGCCCATGCAGATAAAGGCAATAAAGCTAAGCATGAGTGTTTGCTTTAACTTGCCATAAATAATAAGAACATCCGTTATCGCATACGATACCGCAATTTCCGACATAACAAGTAACGCCATCGGGAGAACATTGACATACGGTAAAATGGTATTCCCGTATAAGAAATGCAAAAGAGGGGTCGATACTGTAATCAGCAGAATCGAAAGAACAACGGATACCGTCATGACCATCAGAATCATTTTAGCTGCTTTTTTCCAAGCTTCTTTTGCCCCCTCATCATGAAGCGTTTCAGCAATCGGAAGGAGCAATGGTGCATAGAGGTTTTGCGCCAAAACTTGAATGATCACGCACGGCGTTGCAACGGTTGCATAAATGCCGAGGGCTTCTTCGCCAAACGCTATTCCAAAATATTGCCGTGCTGCAGAGACAATAAGACCTGCAATAACATTGCCCACGACGGTAGGAAGGCATATCTTAAAAAGAGTGAAACACTGACTCTTCTTAATTGATGGGACAATCGACGAGGTTGTGCCCTTTGTCTGCGCGCGATCAAAAATAATAGTCGTTGCAATGCATGCAAAAAAGATACAGCAAAGCGAAAGGGAGAGGTTGTCAGTTGCCTTCATCCCCAATACAAAAAGAACGATTATTAACAAGCCTCTTATAAACTGTGATTTTCCGACAATATCGAGGCGCTTTGCCTTCTGGTCGCACCCATAGAAAACATTAACGAATGATTCGTCCGCTTTGAATAAAAGAAAAGAAAGGATTACAAGCGTAGTTTCGATGCTTGGCGATACGATGATTCCGTATATTGCGCAGAGAATAAAACCTAACCCAACGGTGAAAATTCTAAATGCAATGTAATTAGAGGAAGAGTATTTTTCAGCAATGTCTGATACTTGGAAAGTTCTCATCGTGAAAGTTCCGATGGCGGTGTAGATATTGCCGACGGACATAGCGAAAGCTAGCATTCCTGCATTTTGGTAATCTGAACTCATCCGAGCGACAAGCACCGTCATAAGCCAGAGGCACCCCTGATAAAAAACAGTACCGGATGTGTTCCATAAAATATTGCTTTTTAAGTCTGTCGTACCCGTTATTTCCTTCATGGTGCTCTTATCTATATGGGTTTATTTGTTGAAGTCGTTTGTTCAAGAATCCTAGCCTAAAATGTTAAAGGTATTGTTAGGCATCTGCGATTTAACACGCATACCTAAAAAACCTGAAAAACTTTTAATAAATGGAAAGAGGCGGACAGTCAATGGAAGAGAAAAGGATAGCCCTCAGCATTATTGTTCCATGCTACAAAGTTGAAAAATATCTTCCGAAATGCCTGGACTCCCTGATGGGGCAAACCCTGGGCAACATTGAAGCAATTTGCATCAATGATGGCTCCCCCGACAACTGCATTAATATTCTTCGCGACTATGAGTCGCGCTATCCTGACAAAATCGTCGTCATCGACAAACCAAACGAAGGAGTTTGGAGGGGCAGATGGGACGGGATTGCTATCGCCAGAGGCGAGTACATCGGTTTTTTAGATAGCGACGATTACGTCGTCCCTACTTTTGCGGAATCCCTCTACAGTGCGGCGAAGGACAACGATGCCGATATAGCTGTATGTGGGTTCGATCGGATTGAGCTTGAAACAGGAAGAGTAGTTTCCCGAGAGATGGTGAAGCCGCGACCATCGTTTGCGATTGACGAAGAACCGGGGCGTCTTCTTGAGCTCAACGGCGCACCCTGGAATAAGTGCTTTAAGGCGGAAACTCTTAAGCATATGCGCAATCTAAAAAACCCCCCGACAGTTCTTGATGACCTGGCTTTTCATCTTCTGGCTTATTGCGATTTACACGGCAAAGTTGTTTTTGTACCTAAATCGCTCATTTGTTACATGGTGCGCACGGGGTCAATCATCAACACCGTCAGGGAAAGCCAAATCGATTCTATTTTCGCTGCTTTCTTGGAAATCAAAGACTACTACAAGGCAAGTCGGCCCGATTTGCTGGCCGCCCTTGACGCGATTGCCTTTCTTCATCTTGGCATTTCGCTCGTATTCCGTCTATCGTCTTCTCGAGGTAAAGATATCAACTATGATATTGAGCGGATTACGCGATTCCTCGATGATAACTTTCCAACATGGCGTCGGTCACCTTATATTAATATGAAGTATTCAGCCTCAAAAGATGCTTCTTTACTAAGGGTTTGTATTGCTCAGAAAATATATAGAATGCACCTCATGAGGCCTTTTTTGTATTTATACAGTTTTATGATTGGGAAGTTGCATATCGATATCAAATGGTAGAAAAGCGGCTATGTCAGATGTTGCGAAATCGTCGATTGATGTAGGTTGGTTCTCGTGTCGAATAATTACAAAGTGCTAGTTGCAATCCCCGCATACAATGAGGAGGAGTGTATTGAGTCGACTATTTACGATTTACGTCGTACCACCCCACAATTTGATTTTGTTGTAATTAATGACGGCTCAAGAGATAAGACACTCTCTCTCTGCCGAAAAATGAATTGCGTTGTTTTAAATATGCCAATTAACTGCGGACTCACTGTCGGCTTTAGAACTGCAGTCAAATACGCAATTGAACATGGCTACGATGCTATGATTCAATTCGACGCCGATGGGCAACATCGTCCCGAATATATTTGTAAGCTTGTTGACAATGCGCAGCAATCCAACGCCGATATTGTAATCGGGTCAAGATTCCTTGAAGCCCCTAAGGGCAATTCGTTAAGAATGCTTGGCTCACGTATGATTACTGCACTCACCAAACTCTTAACAGGAAAAAGGATTAGCGATCCGACATCGGGATTTCGTCTTTTTACCCGCCAAGTTTTAGAGCGATTTGAGGTCGATGATGAACTCAACCCGGAGCCCGAGACCATTACCTGGCTATTACGACATGGCTATACGGTATCGGAAGTTCAGGTAGAAATGAGAGAACGCCAAGGCGGAGAAAGCTACCTCAATTTTGCCCGCTCAATTTCATATATGGCACGCGTTTTTGTCTCGATGCTTTTCGTTCAATGGTTTAGGAGGTAAAGATGGCGCTATCGCTAAGAATAATGCTGATTATTTGCGCGATTTTGATTCTTGTATTCGTCATCAGCAAAATCAAAAAAACGCAAATGCAGGCACTTGATTCTATTTTTTGGCTTTTTTTCTGTCTCAGCTTTGTAGTGTTTGGTTTATTCCCCGAACTTCCAACTGCAATTTCTGATTTCTTTGGCTTCATTTCGCCTGCAAACTTCGTCTTCCTTTACGTGATATCGATTCTTGTTGTAAGGGACTTTACAAATTCGATTCGAATAGCGCACCAAAACCGCCGAATCGACAATCTTGCGCAGGCTATTGCGTTGAAAGAAATTGACCGCTAGTGGATTAGTCATCTGAACCATTCAATCCATGGTCAGTCTTCACAAATCACCAGGCAAGGATTCTTGAAGGTCGACACCAGCGATGAAAGCCCCTTCCGTGGTATCGTCAATAGTTTTGCGCGAATTCAGCTAGCCGCTGGGACGGCTGCTCCTTGGACAGAGACGCATCCAGGGAACAGCAGGAGTCCCATTCTCTGTAGGCGATGTGCTTCAGACGACGGGCCACCAACATGAGTGCCGATTTTCGTCGGGAAATGTGCTGATCATGCAGGTTCTGCGCCTTATCTCTCTGTTGAGCTGTTCGATTGCGTTGTTTGTGCAGATGCGTCGCCAATGCTCCGCGGTATCTCCGCAGTACGTCAGCGTCTCGGCGAAGCCTTCGCGCACGACCTCGGCGGTCTCCTTCATCCTCATCAACTCGAGCCCATCGGCGAACCGACCCGGATTTGGCTGCGAATCTGAACCTATCTCGATTCCGAGTGTCCATAAAACAGTCCCAGTCCAAACGTTGCCACCGCCGCTTGTCAACGGGAATGGGGCGGATTCGGGGATGCACGTCTGCCTGGCGTCCTTACCGATGTAAACCTGGATAATCGTGAGACAAAGCCTTAAGAGCTTCTTCTGTCTCCGGGGTATTGAGTAACGCATGGTCAACGTGTTGGAAGTGGGTATGAATATCCTTTGGAAGATCGAGATAGGTGCCATATTGACTCTTTAAGATGCTGTCATAATTATGGGGTGCGTTAAGTTGAATCCCTTCGAATTCGAGTTTTTCTAGAGGAAAAATATCCTTTCTCGCGCATGACCACCAGCGTTGTTGGCCGGAAGCGACGTTGTCAACCCCCCAGATGATTGCCGAGGCTCTATTACTCTCGCAAATAATATCGTCGTCTTTGGCTTCTGTTACGCAGCGATCGAATGCGTCTGCAATGAGAGAGGAGCGGGCATCGTCTGAAGATAGATAGGGCTCATTGTCCCAGAAGTCAAACAGGGTATCTTTTTTGAATTTATCCAGGAGGCATTTTCGAATTTCTTGCTGTTTTGCAAGTTTGTCCGGGCTTGAATACGGCATCCAGTCATAAATAAATAAATCGAGAAAGCAGGGTATGTCTGTATCGGAGTATGCAAACCGTATTTGTTTGCAGCATGCGTACTTGTCGTATACAGTTGTAATATGGTAGCGCTCATCATTTCCAATTGCCTTTACTAGCCTGTCGATGTCTTCACGCATCATGCCGAGATCAACATCGTCATCCCAGGGGATGAAACCCTTATGGCGCACAGCCCCGAGTAGGGTGCCATAGTCCAACCAATAAGGAATGCCGGACTGTTCGCAAATCCCATCGAATTCTTGGAGCAATTTTGCGCACCCGATTTGGAGTAAGCGCAAGCCTCCCGTTGCTTTGGGGAGCGTAGAAAAAAACCGTTTTTTGGCGTCAACGAGAGTCTCTCCATTATTTCTAAATTGCTCCCAGGCGAACATTTTCATATGGGAATCATGCGCCTGAAGGTTGTCGGACAACTGTTTCATCTTGGGTAGCACACGCTCTTCAAATTTGAAATCAATGTTGCCATTAATACCGTGATCGGCGATTTCAATGCGATCATAGAGACGCTCGAACTCTTTACGCATTTGGGCAAGCTCTTTGTGCATCTGAGTAATTTCTTCATGCATGGTATGTAACGACCGTGAAGAGCCAGGAAGAAACTGTTTGATTCTTGAAAACATGGGGACCTTCCTTGGGTCTTTTTTCTACATAAGAGTAAAGGTGTGTTCAAATTATAGCTCGACGATGTTTTTATAAGCTAATATGCTCGGATTTTTTTGCGGCGAAAGGGTTGTTGCAAAGGAAAGCGATATTATAAATTTTTGGAAAATTACGGGTTTTGCATATGCCCGTTTTAACAATACTCCTGATAGGATTTCACGAAATGCAAAAAGAGCTTTCGCGATCGAATATGAAAAGAAACTGGTTCACCATTTCATCATTGGTGAGCAGGGATTTTAAATTGAAATATCGTCGCAGCGTGCTTGGCGTGCTGTGGTCGGTGCTCAACCCGTTGCTCATGATGCTGGTAATGACATTCGTTTTTAGCTCTATCTTTCGTTTTAGTGTTGAAAACTATCCGCTGTACGTAGTGTTGGGCAACGTACTTTTTGCGCTCATGTCCGATTCTACGACAACGGCCATGTATTCAATTATTGACTCATCGTCGCTTATCAAAAAGATCCGTATCGAGAAGCTGATTTTCCCGATAGAGAAGGTGCTTTTTCAATTGGTGAATTTCTGCATCTCGCTTATCGCAGTGGCGATTGTAATGGTTGTTATGCACGTTACTCCGAAACTTAGCCTCTTTGCGTTGCCGTTGCTCCTGCTATACGTGGTTCTGTTTAGTGCGGGCGTCGGTATGGCTCTTTCGGCTATGGCGGTATTTTTCCGCGACGTATGCCACCTTTGGAGCGTCGCCATAACTGCGTGGACCTATGCGACTCCCCTGTTCTACCCTGTAGAGATTTTGCCCGAGTGGGCCGCACCTATCATGCAGTTTAATCCAATGTACCACTATGTGACTTATTTCCGCGACATTGTACTCCAGGGTGCCGTGCCCGGCTTGAGCGAGAACCTGTTGTGTTTTGGCGGCGCGCTTGCTACGTTTGCGATTGGCCTGTTTATTTTCCGCAAGACGGAAAAGAAGTTCATCCTCTACGTTTAAGGAACGGTTATGCCCGAGAATGTGAACACTTCAGCCCTGGCATGCAGCGGCCTAAGCGACGAGACCGACCATCGAGATGTTATGGTTGACGTCGATCATGTCACCATGATTTTTAATATGGCGAACGAGCAGCTTAATAACCTGAAAGAATACGCGATTGCTCTGGCACGGCGCGAGCTCATGTTTAAAGAGTTTCGTGCGCTTGATGATGTGTCGTTTCAAGTGAAGCGCGGCGACGTGTTCGGCATTTTGGGCACGAATGGGTCGGGTAAATCAACCGTGCTTAAGATTATTGCTGGCGTGCTTGAGCCATCGAAGGGGAAGTGCTCTGTTAATGGGAATATTGCGCCGCTTATCGAGCTGGGTGCTGGTTTCGACATGGAGCTTACCGCTCGCGAAAATATTTACCTGAATGGCGCCCTTTTGGGATACTCAAAAAAATTCATCGAGGACCACTTTGATGAAATCGTTGAATTTGCCGAGGTAGAGAAATTCCTCGACATGCCTATGAAGAATTATTCTTCTGGCATGGTCGCTCGCATCGCGTTTGCTATTGCGACGGTTATTGTGCCGGAGATTCTCATTGTCGATGAGGTGCTTTCCGTCGGCGACTTTATGTTCCAGAAGAAGTGTGAGAATCGTATTAATAAGCTCATAAAAGAACACGGTGTTACGGTTCTCATTGTCTCGCATAGTAATGACCAAATTGAGCGTTTGTGCAATAAGGCGGTATGGATTGAGAAGGGCCACTTGCGTATGGCTGGATCCGCCAAAGACGTTTGCCAGGCGTACCGTATTCTGGGCGGCAGATTGGGCAGTGCGGAATCGGAATCGGTGGTTTTCAAGGCGCTTACCAGCTCTGTTGTTCCGCCGGCGGGCTGCATCGAAACCGTCTCGGCCGATTCTCGTTACGGTATGGCAGCAAAGCTCATGGCAAAATGTTTCCCGAATGCGTGCAGTCATGCGATTTTGGTATCGGGGGAACGCAACATGGATGCGTTCTTGGCTATGGGAATTGCTGGCTCGTATGACTGCCCAATCTTGTTAACGCAAGGCGCAACGATTCCTGATTCCACGGCTCAAGAGTTGCAGAGAATTAAGCCCAGCAAAGTCCTTTTCATCAACAGCGGCGATTGTCCCAAAGGTTTTATGGCGATGCAGATTATCGAGCTTTTGGGTAAAGGTATCGAAATTGAAGAAATCTATGGTGAGAATTACGAAGACCTGTCGCTTTCGGTATATCGTTGGGGGCAAGAGCGTTCTTGCTGGGGCAAACAGGCTATCGTTTCATGGGTTGGATGCACGGGCGACCTTATTTCTATGTCGACTCATATGTTTAAGAATACCTGCCCTGTATTCCTCAAGGAATACGACGGGAGGTTCTCAGATGCTCAATATGATGCTCTGCGGTCGGGTGAAATGAAGAGCATTGTTGCCTTGGCTGGAACAACAGCTCTGCCTGAGGTCGATTTTGAGGATGCCGGCTTCGGCGGTATCGATTTGGTTCGTTTGCTTGGCAGTAACCCCTATGATGCCAATAGGGTAATTGGAGATTGGATTCTGTCTGACGAGAAGGCGACCGCAAGTGATTGCGAGTGGATAGTCGCTTCGTGTGAGCGATTTGAGTTTTCGTTGACATTGGGCGTGTATGTCGCAAAGCGGGGAGGTCGCTTTCTTTTGTCCGATCCCGTTAATCTTGACGCGGTTGCGATGGCCTTGTCTCGCATTTCGGAGGAAAAGGCTAATCTCAGGAAGCTTGTTTTTATCGGCGGAAATGACGTTTATCGGGAAATCGATAAGGTTTTGCTTGCTAAGGCGTTGAGCTAATAAAAAATCCGATTCTGTTCATGCGCGCTAGATGGTGCTTGTAGGTTTGAAAGGCTTGAAAATGTCCGATTCGTCAATGGTCTCTCTTTTGATTCCGATTTATAACGTCGAACGCTACCTGGAAGAGTGCTTGGATTCGGCGGTTAACCAAACGCTGAAAGATATTGAAATAATTTGCATCAACGATGGTTCGACGGATTCTTCGCCCGATATCATTCGCCGTTATATGGCCAATGACGGTCGTGTGAAAATGATCGATAAGGCCAATTCGGGCTATGGCTCCTCGATGAACATGGGTCTTGATGCGGCGACGGGCAAGTATATCGGCATTTTGGAATCCGACGACTATCTTGAGCTTGACGCGCTTGAGGTAATGGTTGCTGCAGCCGAAAAAAATGATTCTCAGATTGTTAGGTCGGATTTCTTCCTTTTTTGGTCGCAACCCGAGGTTAGAAATCAACGTTTTTATTGGGTCGACGAATGCCTCGAAGGCGTTATTGATCCCCAGACCGAAACGGATGTGTTTCTTCGGAAATCATCAATTTGGTCCTGCTTGTATAGGAGAGACTTTCTTGAGGAAAACGATATTCGTTTTTTGGAGACTCCCGGCGCTTCCTATCAAGATACTGGTTTTAATTTCAAAACTTGGGCTTGCTGCACTAATGCGGTCATGCTGAATCGTGCTTTTCTTCATTACCGACAGGACAACGAAGCATCTTCGGTAAATTCCTCTGGTAAAGTTTTTTGCATTTGCGATGAATACGAAGAGATTGTTCGCTATATAAACGAGCATTTTTCGAGCCAAAAGCACCTCAGGGGCATTTTGTCGCGCATGCGCGTTGATAACTATGAGTGGAATTATCAACGTCTTTCCGATGACTTGAAAAAAGAGTTTTTGCCTCGTATGCACGAGGATATTCTTCGTGATGAGGTTGAGGGTTTTGTCGACGAGCGATATTTTGACCCTGATAAGATGCTTCTGAGGCGATTGATTGCACATGACCCCGAATTGTACGCGCTTGTTGTAGAGGGCAGAAAAACTGGGTCGAGGAAAGGACTGGTCAAGCTCCTTGCTGCCAAAGGCGGTATTGGAAGCGTATTGAGATATTTCCGATA
>CAKTXN010000028.1 GCA_934630905.1 uncultured Eggerthellaceae bacterium | reverse complement strand
GCCCTGATAAAAACGACCCACTTTTCTGTGGGTTTACCATGGCTTACTTTTTTGCGACCTGGGGAAATGCCGGTTTTCGACGATCACAAAGAAGAAAATCCACCGAAAAGTGAGTCGTTTTTATCACGCCAAATCACATAACTAGGCGACATCGCGCCAGAAAAAGGCACAACTCGGACTGCGTGCCGTCGGGATAATTTGTCAACAGGAAGCCTGCTCAGAACCAGGTCAGCTCAAGGTCGCCTTGGGGGGAAGAAGGAGTTGCCAGCCAGGCGAATGGATTGAAACAAACCTCCGTCCCCCGTTCTAACGCAGAAATGTTGACAAAAGGTGGGGTAATTTGTCAACAAGGAAGCAGGAGCAGCGTTATGATTCCTTGGCCTGCTCTGCCTGGGCGGCGCGCAAAGCCTTTACCAGCTGGTCAGCGCAAGACGTGGGCTTGTTGCCACACGTATTTCCTTCCCATGCAGCGGCAAGCTGATCAACGGTCATTCCCTGGGCAATTTTGCTGATTGCCTTCAGGTTGCCATCGCAACCGCCGAAGTATTGGATTTCCTTTACCACATCGCCGTCAAGCTCGACATTAAACGCACGACAGCACGTGCCTTTAGTACGATACGTATACATAATAACCTCCTGTTTGTTTTCTTCCGCATTCTAGCACTGCGGCTCAGAAAGCGTGGCGTTAGTAAGCAGAAAAGGAATTGATTTCAGATGGGCACCCAAATGGACGCGCGTCCAGTCTTGCACGAAGTGAAACCCATAACTGAGCACTTGCGCCGGCACGTCCATTTCAATAACCTGGTCAAACCTTGCATACAGCAACGCGTCAAGCCACTGCATGAAGCTGACCTGCGCTAAAACCGTCTCGGCAGATGCAGCGCACGTATCGCACAAACAGCCACCTTCTGCCGACGCAAACGCAACGAATGAGACTGCAGCGCCATCACGCTCGAACAGCGCTTCCCCACACGATGCGCACGCGGAAAACCGCGGACGTAAGCCAACAAACGCGAACACCTTAAGGCAGGTGGCCAGCGCAAGCGCATATGACTTTTCGGGAGCACACTGCGTCATTGCGCGCAAACAGGCATCGCACAAAGGAAAAAGGCGCGGTGTAGCAACATCTTCATGAGTCGCTTTTGCCACAAGTTCCGCCACCACCGAAGCCGCCGTCGAACGATCGAAATCAAGACGAAGGGACGCATGCGCATCAATAAGGCGCGCTTCCTGAACCAGTGGCAAACCTTTTGTTGCTGCGCAAAACAGCTCAACGCAGCTGAAAAGCTCCAAACGCGATGCGAACGAGTTCTTTGGCTTCCGCGCCCCCCGCGCAACAACCTGCGCGCACGAACCGTCTTCTGCAAGCAGCGTGACAATAAGGTCAGCTTCACCGAGCTTCGTTTTTTTCAGAACAACACCGGTGATTGTTATCTGCGAGGACATGCGAACTAGGAAATCGACGCAATCTGATTGTCCGAGGTCCACGTCACCGTCCACGTATAATCGGTCGGATCAAGAAACATGGTTACACCCAGAAACACGGTATAAGGACGAGCCGTAACATGCACGACGGTAATATCATTTCCCTGGTAAGAAACCGACGACAAGGCGCTCACCTCGTAATTCACGCCCGATACGGTATGACGCGTGCCCGATGCAAAAGCTCCTTGCGCAACGTTCACCAGCTCTCGCTCACGCGAGACGGCAACAGAGATGGTAACCGTCTCCCCCGAATTAAGCTTCACATCAGCTTGCGGATCGGTTGACAAAACGGTGCCCTCGGATTCCTGTTCGGTATACACACGCTTAACGGCAACAACGTAGCCCTCTTCTTCAAGAAGAGCCGTGGCTTCATCCTTGCCCTTCCCCACTACATCGGGAACGCGATACGGCTCGGCCACAACAACCGTTATCGGATACGAAGCCTTGAGCTTTGAGCCAACATCGGGCGAAACGCTCAGCACGCTTGCTTCGGGCTCGTTCGATTTTTCCGTTTTATACGTAATATTGACGAAGCCTTCCGCTTTAAGTTTTGCATCGGCATCATCCTTCGTTGAACCGACAATAGAAGGCATGGTACGAGAAACCGATACATGCAGCACTACTTCGCCGCCTTCGTTCAGGCGCGCGCCCGCTTGCGGGTCGGTGAGCAGAACAACACCTTCTTCATCGTCGGATTTCACCTGCTCAACACGAATGTTGAAGCCCTTTTCGGTCAAAACGCTCTGGGCAGATTCCTGGCTCATACCAACAACATCGGGTACTTTGTAGCCACCCCACAACTCGAAATACCAGGTGCCAAACGCAGCCGCCGCCGCAATCAGAACCACAATCAGCGTAATGATAAGCGGTTTCTTGCTCTTGTGGGGTTTCGCATCATCTTCGCCCGACACAAAAGTGCGCTGTTTGTCCGCTTTGGCATTGCCCGTTGCCTCAACGGGCTTCATCTTCATGGTGGCACCCTTTTCCCAAGGGGTCACCAGGGCCATTTCTTCGTAATTCGACTGCTCAAACCCGCTGAATGCTTCGTTTTCGGGTTCTGTTTCCGGAAGCAGTTCGCGAAGCTGCTTCAAGTCAATCGTAGCCTCGGCAGATAACGCCGATGGAACTTCCTCTTCGCCGTCATTCTGAAGTGCGCAATTATCGGCAGAGCTATCATTTTCATATTCTCCGGGCGAAGCAGCGATCACTTCGTCCGCAACGGGAAGCTCGTCGAAAGAAAACGTGGGATCGGAGCAATCAAAAGCCTTTTCAACCGTATCTTCGGATTGTTCCTGGTCGCGCGCACAAGAAGGCTCAATAACCGGTAACACCACCGTTTGAGCGGCCGATTCCTGGGGAAGCGCCTGCTCGGCCGAAGCATCCACGTTGGCATCGGAAAGCGCCGCGCCACACTCATCGCAAAATTTCGCCCCTGGTCTGTTTTCGCTGCTGCATTTTGGGCAAATCATAAGGTATCCTTCAACATCTGTTTCGTTCAGCTTGCCTTATGCAACCTAAGTCTGCGCAAGGCAAATCCTTGAAAGTCATAAAATTCAACAAGAAGTATAGCGCATATCTCCACGTGAACCGCGTAAATGCAATATTACGCGCCTTCGCCGTAACCAAAGCGGCGAATTTGATTCGCGTCTTTGCGCCAGTTCTTCTTGACTTTCACGCGTAGATCAAGCCACACGCGGCAACCAAGCAATTGCTCAAGATCGGTGCGCGCCTCAGAGCCGATTTGCTTGATGGAAGCACCGCGCTTGCCAATGATGATGCCTTTTTGGCTTTCGCGCTCCACGTAAATGTTTGCGAAAATGCGATACAGATCCTTCTTGCGGTCGTATTCGAATTCTTCGCACTGAACGCCAATAGCGTGCGGCACCTCGTCGTCAAACGAACGCAGAATCTTTTCGCGAATAAACTCAGCAATAAGCACTTCCAGCGGTTGGTCGGTTTCCATATCAGGCGGAAACCATGCCGGACCTTCGGGCAGGAAATACAGCATTTCCTCAAGGAATGCATCGATATTTTTGCCCGAAACCGACGAAAGCGCCACCATAGCATCCCAGGCGCAGAGTTTGTCGGCTGCTTCACGCTGCTTGTTTATCTGATCTTCTGTGGCAATGTCGGTCTTGGACAAAACGCAAATGCGTTTTGCACCACGCGCCGCCGCCACCTGCTTTGCAACCCACTCATCACCCGATCCAATAGGCTGCGTGGCATCGATAAGCATAACCACCACGTCAACGTCCTCAAGCGCTTTCAAGGCAGAGACGTTAAGCTCCTCGCCCAGCGCATCAATGGGTTTATGCAGACCCGGCGTGTCAACAAGAATCGCTTGGAAATTTTTGCGCGTAATGATGGCGCGGAAACGATGCCGCGTTGTCTGGGCCGTGTCAGACGTAATAGCAAGTTTCTTACCGATCAAGGCGTTGAGCAGCGTTGACTTGCCGGCATTCGGACGACCAACCAAAGCAACGAAGCCCGATCGAAAACCCTCTTGTTCAAGGTCGCTATAGGTTAATTTCTCGCTCACCGAAATTCCTTTCAGAGAAATAAGTGCACTACATACGGCACAAAAATAATCATCCCAACAACAAGTGCGCCGGCCGACACAACAAGACATGCCGCAGCGGCACAATCTTTCGCGCGTCCCGCCAAGGGGTGAAACTGCGGAGACGCAAGATCCGTCAATGCTTCAACGGCGGTGTTCATCAGCTCGAACGCCACAACAACAGCAATGCAGATAACGATAGCAAGCCATTGTTCAGCAGAAACACGGAATATCGCCGCGAGCACAAGAGCCAAGACGGCAAAACAGCAATCGATGCGCACATTTCGCTCGCAACGCACGCCGTAGCGCAAGCCGCGAGCAGCGTTCGAAAGAGCCTGCGCAAAGGTTTGCCGCGTTCCATCCGGCTTCATCGAAACGAAACCTCATGCCCATACCACGCAGAAAGAATCTCTTTCTCAAGCCCCTCCATAACAACCGCTTCTTCTTCCACCATATGATCGTAGCCGCACAAATGTAAAAGCCCGTGAACAAGAAGCAAGCTGATCTCCTGGGAAAACGTTGTTCCATATTCAAGGCATTGACGAGCTGCAACATCGGGGGCAATAACGATATCGCCCAGCGTGATAACGGGTTCTTCAAACTGGTCGTCTTCGAACAGCATGAACTCATCGTCGAGCGCATCGCATTCAAACGACAAAACATCCGTGGGGCCTTCTTTTCCGCGATACTCGCTGTTCAAAGCAGCAATCTCTTCGTCATCAACAAACGTAACGGAAACTTCTGCGTTACCGGGAACATCCTGATATTCCAAAGCAAACGTACACAGTTTCTCAATCTCAATGTCTTTTAACGCGTCTTCACCATGCTTGATATCAATGATGATGTCCATAACGTATGCAATCTGCCTTTCGCTCTACCTGTTTGTTTATGGGCGAAATTGTACCACGTCCCACAAGGAAAGCGGCCTTATCAGGCGATTCTTAGAATAAATACGGAATCAACGAGCCCGGCTCCCACGCCTTATCGCAAGAAACACTGTAATAGCTTTCCGTCATTGCCGTGCCGTTCGATTCAACAAGTGCCCATTCGGTGGTTCCCGCACGGCTCTCGAAATCACGATGCGCCAACTTATCGCCCAAATCGCGCAATCGCGCGGCGCGCTCCGTCTTAACCGCAGGCGCTATCTGATCTGCGCGCTGCGCTGCGGGCGTCCCATCCCAATGCGAAAACGCGGCGCCGGCGCAAGCTCAGCGTTGCTGCACTGCGCATCCGCCTGTTTGCAATCGGCGTTATTCGTTTCTTGGAGGAGAAGCGTGAGCAAACCCGCAAGGTCAATCGGTTTTCCCTGGTAGGTTTGATGGTACGAACCTAGATTGATGCCGGTAAGCACCAGCTCTTTCGCGCCAAGGGCGCTATAAGCACGCACTTCATCGACGATTTCCTGCGTTGGACGGCTTGTCGCCTTGCCGCGTGCCACATGAACAATGCAGTAGGTGCATTCGTTATTGCAACCGTCTTGCACTTTAATACCAACGCGCGTGCGGAATCCTTCACCGACCGGCAAAACAGGCACAGCAGCAACAGATTGAGCATTTTCCTGCTGCAAACTGTTCTTGTCCTTCGAATCACTTCGAAGCAAGTCGCTCAGATACTCCGCGGTAAATGCTTTCCCTAAAACAACAATACGGGGCGACATCTCCTGATAAATATCGGCGTGAAGCGCCGCTGAGCAACCAGTGACCAGCACTTTTGCATGATCGTTTTTACTGCAAACATGGCGCACTGTCTTGCGCGTTTTCTTTTCGGCCTCGCCTGTTACGGCACATGTGTTTACCACAATCAAATCCGCTGCTTCAAGCGCGCCTTCAGCCAAACCCGCAGAAAGGCACTGCACGGCATACGAATCCGATTCGACTTTATTCACTTTGCAGCCAAGGTTTACCACATGAAAAAGCATTAATGCGCCTCTCCCATCGAGCGCTCAAGAATGCATCCGCCCAGCTGGCCTAAAGAATATAAAACCAAGGCCGGCGCAACGATTCCTGCTGTTTCCGTACGCAAAATAGAAGATCCCAGCGACACAAGATGCGCATTGTCGCAAGAAAGAAGCAGGTCAACCTCGTCAGATGCAAGACCCCCTTCAGGACCCACCACAACAGCAATGTTCAAGTCTGCAATATGCCTGTCACACTTCTCAACCAGGGTTGTCAAAGCATCCGAAATACGCTGCGAAGTAGGAGCTTCCTCCCAGCAAACAAGAAGAGCATCGTAGCGAGCGGCCGTTGCGGCAAACTGCTTGATGGTCACCGGCGCATCTACCCGCGAAAGACGTGTTTGCCCCGATTGCATAGCTGCGCTTTTCGCCACAGCATTCCAGCGCTTAACGCGATCGGCCGCTTTCTTGTCATCGAGCTTCATAACACATCGCTGGCATTTAAGCGGCACAAAGGCCTCAACGCCCAGCTCGGTGGCATGGCGAATGACAAGCTCCATTTTTTCGCCTTTTGCAAGCCCCTGAACAAGCGTTATATGCGGAATTCCCCGCGCACCGTCAAGTTTTTGGCAAATGCGCACCAGCGGCGTGCCCGCTTCGTAATCTACCAACTCGCACTCGAAATAATCGCTTGATGCGTCAACCACCGCAATATGCTCGCCTGGCGCAACGCGTGCGACCTTCATGTGCTTCAAATCGTCCGCAGACAAAGCAAGAGCAAAGCACTCCTGCTTTTCGCGAGAAATGATTTGCTCTTGAAGGAAATAATGAGGAAGCGACATGGACTAACCGCCAAAAACATCGCGAAGCTTTTCAAGGGTGGAACGCGGCGCAGCAACGTCTTCACCCATATCTTCGGCCAACTCTTCAAGCAGTTCGCGCTGGTGTTTCGTTACTTTCTTGGGAATGACAACGCCAACATGCACGTACAGGTCGCCACGATTCTCGGAGCGCAGGCGCGGCATGCCAAAGCCGCGAACCCGCACGACTTGGTCGTTTTGGCAGCCCTCGGGAATGCGCACTTTCACCTTCTCATCGGGCTTGATACCGTTGATTTCGATTTCAGCGCCAAGAATAGCTTGAATGAAGGAAATATTCGCACGAGCATGCAGGTTATCTCCATCGCGCTCGAAGAATTCATGCTCTTGAATGCGGCACGTCACAATCAGATCGCCGGCCGCAGCGCCGTTCATGCCCGCTTCGCCGTAACCGGAAATGCGCAGCTGCTGGCCATCGCGAATACCAGCAGGAATATCCACCGACACGCGCTGGCGATCGGGAACGCGTCCCTGACCTTCGCATTCAGGGCAGGGGTTCTCAACCGTTTTGCCAATGCCATTGCATTTGGGGCAGGTGGAAGCGGTTTGGATAGCTCCCAAAAACGTTTGCTGAACGCTGGTAACGCGGCCCGTGCCGTTGCAATTCGTGCACGTGACTTCGCGGCCGTTTTCGCCCAAGCCGGTTCCCGCGCAATCGGGACACGGAGCCAAACGGTCATACACGATTTCGCGTTTTATGCCCGTAGCCACTTCTTCAAGAGTCAAGCGCAGGCCCACGCCCATATCGCGGCCATTCTTGCTGGCCGTTGTGCGCCCGCCTGCGGAACCACCGAAAAAGCTGCTGAAAATATCGCCCATGCCGAAGCCGCCAAACATGTCATCCATGTCAAAGCCGCCATTGCCATAGGGGCTTCCGCCCGCAGCGCCCGGAATCGATCCGAAACGGTCGTATTGAGCACGCTTGGTGGGATCGGAAAGCACGTCGTATGCTTCGTTTATCTCTTTGAACTTCTCTTCCGCATCGGGCTCTTTGTTCACATCGGGGTGGAACTGACGCGCCTTTTTACGAAACGCTTTCTTAATCTCATCATCCGTTGCGTCCTTGGAAACACCAAGGACCTCATACAGATCAGCAGCCATTACAAACCTTTCTACAAACTTTCAGCTCAAAATTACTTATGTTGTATCTACTCAAATTATCTGCGTTATCGCAATCATTGTAAGCGTTATCTCTCGGACAACGCATCACGCGCACAGCGAACGGCCGCAACAACACGAGAATAATCCATTCGCGTTGGGCCAATCACCGCAACAATGCCCTGATGGGGACCCGTGCCGAACTTACCCGCAACAACCGACACGCCCGAAAGATCTTCCGATTCGTTCTCGCTTCCAATGCTTACTGCGGGAATATCGCTTTGACCTGCGGCAACGCATCGGTCAAGAATCTCAAGGAGCATAGCATCATCTTCAACCATGTGCATCACGGGAATAATGGACTGGGAATGCGAAAACTCCGGCTTGGACAGAAGAGAACTCATTCCCAAGCTATGCGTTCGAACGCCTGAACCTTCATGCAAGCATGCCAAAATCTCGTTCGTGCACTTCGAGACAAGCGGATCGCGAAGCGCCGCACCCATAACATCCGAAAGGCCACGTTCAAGCTCGTGCAGCGAACGATCGCACATAACCTGGTTCAAGTAAACCTGCACGCGCGATAAATCCTCGGGATCGATATCATACGCACTATGAACATGACGATTAAGGACTTCGCCATCTTCGGTGACAAGCACGCACAAAAACTGCGTGGCAGAAAGAGAAACAAGCGAGATCTGCTTTAGGCGGAAGTCGTAAAGCGCGGGCGCAAGCACAACCGAAAGGCAGTCCGTGAAACGAGACAGATGCAATGAAACCTGCTGGAACAAGTCGTCAAGTTCCGAAGATGTCTTGGCAAGCTCTTCGACAACGTGAGCATATGAATCATCATGCGGAACAAGGTCGCGCTCAATCAAATCGTCCACAAACGCACGATAACCTGCATCGGTAGGAATACGACCCGCCGATGTGTGGGGTTGCAGCAGATAGCCATCGTCTTCCAAACGCGAAAGCTCGTTGCGCACCGTAGCCGAGCTCACGCCCAAAGGATAGCGCTCGATAAGGGTCCGGGAACCAACAGGCAAAGCATACGAGACGTATTCTTCAATAAGCGCGCTTAAAACGCGCTGGCGCCTATCCGAAAGCATGTTCCCTCCCCTCTATGCGAGTATATGAATGTTCCAAACTGCCCTATTGTAGCAGTACTGTCATTTCAACAAGAACGGTTCACCCCATATTTGATGAACCGTTACCATTTCGCAAATTCATTTCATTTGATTCACTCATTACAACCAGCTTGACAGCGGTAAAATCATACTTCTTTTTACGGTGCTAAGTCGAAAATGCGCCCGTACAGCTCATTTCCGCAAAGCCACCCTTTCTCCGTTGGCTTATAGCGCCCCTCTTCGCAGACGCAAAGCCCCAATGCGCATAACGCCTCGAATGTTTCGTGCACGCGCGGCAGAAGCCCTTGAGCTTGCTTCACCGCTTCCAGCGAAACACCTTGTGCCATACGCATGGAAAGCATCAGATCTTCTGCGCGCATTTGGAATGCGTTCAAATCATCGGTTATCAGACCGTCTTTCTTCCGCATGCGTCGCTCACTATTTTGCGTCATCGTCGCAGCGCTTCGTCCCAATCCCAGATAAGGAACGCCCGTCCAGTAAGCAATGTTGTGCCGACATTCAAAACCTGGCTTCGCGTAGCTTGCCACTTCATAGCGCTCGTAGCCTGCGGCGCGCAGAATCTTTTCAGCGCATTCCATATGCTGCGCTTCGCAATCGTCATCGGGCTCTTTCAGCGCACCCGTCACCACATCGTGATAGAACGCGGTACCCGGCTCAATAGTCAACGGGTAGACGCTCACGTGAGAAACGCCCAGGTCAATAGCTTGAGCAACGGATGCTTCAAACGATGCAAGCGACTGCCCTGGAATTCCACACATCAAATCAACGCTCACGTTATCGAAACGCTCCTTGGCGGTACGAACCGCATTACAGGCGTCTTGTGCAGAATGCGCGCGTCCCAAAAGGGCAAGAACATCATCGTCAAAGCTTTGCACGCCAATGGAGAGTCGGTTTACGCCCAACGCCCAAATGTCGTTGATCAGACGATCGTTGATGCTTTCCGGATTCGCCTCCATAGAGCATTCCATGTCGGGCTCAAGCCGCATGAAATGAGAGATCGCGTAAAGAAGCGACGACAGACGCGCAATGCCCACATGGCTGGGCGTGCCGCCACCCAGATAGACCGTTTCGATGTTTGCAAGTTCTCCCTGTTTTGAAGCACGGCGAATCTGAAACACAAGATCTTCAACATAGGCATCGATTTCGGGCGCATCCGCGCTGATAGCGCACGAGTCGAAGTCGCAATAGTTGCATTTCTTCACGCAGAACGGAAGATGAAGGTAGAGCGCTTTATAGGGATCGTGGGGCATTTCATTACTCCTTGTCCGCAAGGCAAACAGCAGAGCGCAAACAGTTCTGGCTAAGCGAATCCATTAGATAAGAGCACCTTCTTTTGACGCTTGCATCATCTGATGCTGCTTCGTTTTCTCAAGCAGCTCATCAAATACTTCGTTGAAATCCTCAAGCGTCGTGCATAAATTAATGCGCGCACGGGCGGCACTGGCACCGGGAAGTCCCGCCATATACCACATGGCATGCTTGCGCATACGGCAGATATTGCGACCTTCGCGTTGCGAGAGCAGGCGCGCATGCATGCGTGCCATAGCGATTCGCTCCTGGGCGCTGGGTGGCATAAGCGAACCGTTACCTCGTAGCACTGATTTGACCTGCGCGAATATCCAAGGGTTTCCCTCTGCGGCACGCGCTATCATCACACTATCGCACGATGTTTCCGCAAACATGCGCAGCGCATCTTCGCCGCTTTTGATATCACCGTTTCCAATAACGGGAATGCTCACAGCTGCCTTTACGCGCGCGATTACGCCCAAATCGGACGCACCTCGATACATTTGCTGCGCGAATCTTCCGTGCACCGCGCAGGCGGCAGCTCCCGCGTCTTCCATGCAACGTGCGAATTCGACCGCTGTCTCTTCGCCCTCGCAGAAACCGCGGCGAAATTTCACCGTCACCGCATGATCAACCGCAGCAACCATCTCGCGCACGATTTCCGCGGCAAGCGCAGGATCGTTCATCAACGCCGACCCATCACCTTTCGTGCAAATCTTGCGCGCCGGACAACCCATGTTCACATCAAGGTACGCGAGCGCATCACCCAGGCGCTCTTCAACCCAAGCTGCTTGCCGCGCCATGGTCTGCGGCTCATGCCCGAACAGTTGAACGGCAACTTTTTCTTCGCCTGGCGCCAAATCAAGCAGGTTTTGCGTCTTTTCGTTCGCAAACGAAAGCGCTTTCGACGACACCATTTCGGTATACGTCATGTCGGCACCCTGTTCCAAGCACAGCGTTCGCATTGCGGTATCGGTCACACCCGCCATGGGTCCCAAAATCACTTTTTTATCAGCAAGAAAGCATTGCAGCTGGTCGCGATAAAACGAAGTAGTCATGCCGGGCTAGTCATCCACCTTCAAAATTGCCATAAACGCTTCCTGGGGCACCTCAACGTTGCCGATGGCCTTCATGCGCTTTTTACCCTCTTTTTGCTTCTCCAGAAGCTTACGTTTACGCGAGATATCGCCGCCGTAGCATTTCGCCAAAACGTCCTTGCGCTTAGCTTTAACGGTTTCGCGCGCAAGCACGCGACCGCCGATTGCAGCCTGAATGGGTACTTCGAAAAGCTGGCGCGGGATGATGCTCTTTAACTTTTCTGCCAACACGCGCCCGCGATCATACGCTTTATCCTTATGCACGATAAACGACAGCGCGTCAATCGGTTTGCCTGAAAGCAGAATATCAAGTTTGACCAGTTCGCTGGGAAAATAATCTTCGAATTCGTAATCAAGGCTCGCGTAGCCCTTCGTATAGGACTTCAGCTTGTCGAAGTAATCCATGATAAGCTCCGACAGCGGAATGCGCCAAATCAGCTCGACCGTAGTGCTGGACAAATAATTCATGTTGATGAATTGACCGCGGCGGCTTACCGTCAAATCCATAACAGCGCCCACAAAGTCGGGCGGAACCATGATTTTCGCCTTCAAGAACGGCTCTTCAATGAAATCGATTTCGCTTGGATCGGGTATTTCCTGCGGAGAACGGATAGAGAGCACTTCCCCACCCTGGCGATGCACGCGGTACTCAACGCTGGGGGCCGTTGCCAAAAGGTCCAGATTGAACTCGCGCTCCAAGCGCTCCTTGATGACTTCCATGTGCAAAAGGCCCAAAAAGCCCACGCGGAAGCCGAAACCCAGCGCATGCGATTTCTCAGGTTCCCATACCAAGGCAGGATCGTTAAGCACCAGCTTCTCGAGCGCTTCTTTCAGTGGCTCGTATTGGTCGTTATCAATGGGAAACAGGCCGGTAAAGACCATGGGTTTTGCTTCACGGTATCCTGGCAGCGCCTCGGCGGTTTTATTCGAGCAAAGCGTGATAGTATCGCCCACTTTTACCTGGCTGACGGATTTCAAACCCGTGACCAGATATCCCACTTCACCGGTATAAAGCGCCGGCATCGCAGTCTCAACGGGGCGACGTGCGCCTACTTCTTCTACAAGCGTCTCGGTTCCCGTTGCCAGCATAAGAATGCGGTCGCCTTTTTTCACTTGACCGTCTACAACGCGAATGAGCGCAACGACACCGCGATACGGGTCGAAATACGAGTCGAAAATGAGCGCTTTCAACGGCGCATCAGCGTTTCCCGTAGGTGCAGGAATATTGTACGCAATAGCTTCGAGCAAATCATGGACGCCTTCGCCTGTTTTGCCACTTGCCAAAACGGCGTCATCGGCGGGAATTGCCAGAGCGTCTTCGATTTCAGCGCGCACGCGCTCGGGATCAGCGGACGGAAGATCGATTTTGTTGATAAGCGGCACAATCTCCAAATTAGAGTTCATGGCAAGCATGGCATTTGCCACCGTTTGCGCCTCAACACCTTGCGTTGCATCAACTACCAGCACCGCACCATCGCATGCCGCCAGGCTACGAGAAACTTCGTACGTGAAGTCAACGTGACCCGGAGTGTCAATAAGGTTATACTGGTAGACTTCGCCGTCATCAGCCGTGTATTCAACGCGAACCGCTTGGCTCTTAATGGTAATACCGCGTTCACGCTCAATATCCATAGAGTCAAGCAGCTGCTCTTTCATGTCGCGGTGCGCAACCGTGCCCGTAAGCTCAAGGATACGATCTGAAATGGTCGATTTACCATGATCGATATGGGCGATGATGGAAAAATTTCTGATATGATTCAAATCTGTTGCCATAAGTATTTGCTTTATTCCTTTACTTTTTGCCTGAACGCCTATTCTATAAGGAAAAACAGCGATTTGTGCAAAAAATTTCGTGACAGGGTTAATGTTCTTTGCTATTCTATCGCATGTTGTGTCTAGCAATACGTACGCGCGATGAACTTATCGCCAAATCCGCAGACTGGCTGCATTATGGATACGCAATTGCTGGAAGACCGCATTGGTCGAAGAAGCGAGAAATCCTGTTCGCCTCAAACGCATAACCCTTCGGGGTCTTCTCACTTGCCTTTTTTCAAGTGATGCGTTGCTTCGATTTGTGCGATACGTCCATAGCGCGTATGTTATTACTGGGCACAGCGAAAGCAAACATCATTTTTGAAGAAAGGATTCCCCATGGCAAACATCAAGAGCCAGAAGAAACGCATCATCACCAACGAAAAAGCTCATATGCGCAATCGCGCCGTTAAGTCCGAGCTGAAGACCGCTGTTCGTCGCGTGCGCGACGCTGTGGCCGCCAAGGACGCCGAGGCTGCTTACGAATCCGCGCTGAAGGCATGCCGTCTGCTGGATAAGGCCGCTTCCAAGGGCGTTATCCACAAGAACCAGGCCGCTAACCGTAAGTCCGGTGTTATGGCTTTGGCTAACACCATCGTGACCGACGAAGTACGCGCCGCATACAAGCCCGCCCCCAAGAAGGAGCAGGCTGCTACCGGCAACAAGAAGGCCGCCGCTAAGGCAGCTCGCAAGGAAGCCATGGCTGCTGCTTCCGCCGAGAAGGCAAAGCGTCGCGAGGCTCAGCTGAAGGCCGAGGCTAAGGCTGCTAAGAAAAAGGCAGAGGCCGAGAAGAAGGCTGCTGAAGAAGCAGCTCAGGCTGCCGCAGAGGAAGAAGCTGCTGAATAAGCACCTCTCCCTATCGGGTACCATCGAGAAGCCGCTCATAACGAGCGGCTTCTTTGTTTTCCGGGATTCGGAAAAGCTGCAACATCGATATGATGCCGCTTGAGCCCTACATGAGCGGTGGTGCTGCGCTGAACACTTCAACAGCAAATTCGAAACCCGTAGCGCCGCAACAAAAAAGCGCTTTACCGAGAAAGCGCTTTCACCACCCACAAACGAAATGCTTCACCGGGCTGTGCGCCCGATTTCATAGCTTGCTCTGTATCGCGCAAGGCAATAAGCGCGCTTCTTAATTCGTCTGAAGAAAACCTTCGTGCATAGCGAGTATGATTCTTGATCTTCCACGATTCCGCAGACGAATACCCCAATTCGGAAAGAAGAGCTGCTTGACCAGCGCCACGTGCTTCAATGGACTTCACGCACATAAGCTCACGAAGACGCTGTGCGCATTGCGGCACAAGCGCATGAGGCGAAACACCACGCGCGGAATCAAGCCATTGCAGCGAAGCAACCAAATTGCGATCGAAAAAAGGCTCAAGAAATTTCCAAGGTTTCGCATCGGCGGTTGCTTCCGCATATTCTTTGACATCGGTTGCGGTAATACGCTGTTTATCAGCACAAATAAGGGCGATCTTTTCAACTTCGTTATCAAGAAAGATAGTATCGGTACCCACGTACTCAATAAGGAGCGCAGCGGCGGCATCGTCCATAGCCGCACCGTGCGCAGTAGCCATAGCAGCAACTTTCCGCTGCAACTCGCGCCCTTTCGGCAGCGCGCAGTCGATAATAGTCGTTTTCCCCAAAGCGGAAATCGCCTTATAAAGCTTCGTGTTTTTCGCAAGCTTCTCGAATGAGAGTGCTAACACCGTTGTCTCGCTGGGTGACTTTGCATAATCGGTCAGGGCGTCTTGATCAGCTTTTCTCAGCTTATGTCCGTTGCGCACCAAAACAAGACGACGGGCCGCCATGAAAGGAATTGTCTCGCACGCCGCAACGATGTCTGCACCAGTACACGTTTCGCCATCGAAATCATCGCAGTCAAAGGAAAGATCATCTTCATGATCCATGCGCGCTTTCAAGCGTTCAAGCACTTCTGAGCGCTTGAGATCGTCGTCTCCAACCGCAAGATGAATCGGTAATATGTTTGCTTCTTTTGCCATGATGCTATTTTATCCGCTTGTTGCCACCCGTATGCCTTCTTTCTCAAAGAAACAAGTAATTGTTCCTTGCTCGTCGGTTCTTGCCGATACGACTTGATTCGCTTCAAGCAACGAAAGAACCTCTGGGTTAGGATGGCCGTAGCGGTTATACGCGCCAACGCTTAAAAGGGCAATACAAGGCGAAAGTGCGTCAAGAGTATCCTGATCGCAAGATACCGCAGAACCATGGTGGCCCACTTTGAAAATGTCCGTCTCACCAATGCGTCCCTGTTCTATCATGCGCTGGAGCGTTTCGCGTTCAGCATCACCCACGAGAAGCGCCGTATAATCAATTGCGCTATCGCCATCCATATCAACTGCCACGCTCAAGCAAAGGCTGTCCTGGTTTCCTCCTTCCTGAGCGTAAACATACGGCCAAACCATCGTCGCCGAAACGTGATTTGCGCGGACTGAATCACCCACTTCCATTCCAACCAAAGGCACGCAGGCAGTACGAAAAGCATCCCGAACCCCCGCGCATTTCTCACAAGCGCATGTAATCATCGGTGCGGGCACGCATCCTTTTTCCACTTGCACCACACTCAAGAGCGCCGGAAGCGAACCACAGTGATCATTATCGGGATGCGTGATAAACACCGCATCAAGCCGTCGAATGCCTTTCTTCGCGAGCTCCCGTTTGAGCTGAGTATCCTGATTGCCCGTATCAACAAGCATCGCCGTTTTTCCGTCACGGAGCAATAACGCATCCCCTTGACCCACGTCGAGCGCAGCTAAATAAATTTCGCCACTTCTTCCCGCTGAAACAACAATCGCAATCAAAACAATCGCCGCAAACGCGCCGCAGAAAAGCAGCTTTCGTTGCGGGTTTGTTTTCTGAACAACCTGGAGGTTTGAAATCACGTGCCCAAGTGCTCCTCGTTGCAACGAAATAATGCCGATAAACAGCAAAGCGCTTAAGACAAGAGCGAACACAATGGGCAATTCAGCGGGAACCGCCGCATAAGGAAATGCTGCAAGAATGCTCACCAATGAAGAGAAAACCCTGCATAACCCCTGGCAAACCGCAAGAATCACTCCCGGTAAAGAACCGAATGCCAGAAAGAGGACTTGGCATGCCAGCGCGCTGATACAAAGCGGCGTGAAAAGCAAGCCGAGCAAAACGTTTGAAAGCGGAGCGATAAGCGAAACCTGCGCAAAAAGCGCTGCAGACAAAGGAAGCGTTGCGATGCTTGCCGAAAGCGTAAGGGAAACGCTTTCTTTGACAAACGCTTTTGCTTTCGCTGAAAAGGTCCTCTGCTTTGTTCTGCCAAATGCCCTGGTAAAAAACGGCACAAACACAATAATACCCAGCGTAGAAAGCGCCGACAGTGCAAATGAAGCAGAAACAGATATCGCAGGATCAACTAAAAGGCAAGTAAAGATACAGAGCGCTAAAGCATTTTGCGAGGCGGCTCTTCTTCGCGCGAAAAATGACAGGCACGCCAAAAGAGACATAAAGGCGGCACGAAACGCCGAAATGGGAAACGCACACACGAAAAGAAACAGCACAACAATCAGCACCGACAACAGCGCTTGATACCTTCGCTTTACATGCAAACGTGAAAACAAAACGGTCACAAACGCTATGGCCAAGCTCAAATGGGCACCGCTTACGGCAACAATATGAGCTAAACCTGCCACTTGAAAATCGCGATAGAGCGATCCCTCTTGCAAAAGCCCACGATACCCGCAAGCAAGCGCCAACAGTAAGCCGGTCTGCGAAGACTCCCCGGATCTTTCGCTTACATTTTGAATAAATAGTGCGCGCTTTTCCGCAAAAGGCGTTACCAATAAAACGTCATCCACGCTTTTTACGTCTGCTTTTGCGGCAATCCCCTTCGACCAGTACGCAGATTCCTGGGCTTCTTTCGGCAACGAGACAACGACATGCGCAGTTACACATTGACCATAGAAAAACGGTGAATCCTTTTTTGCGTATATACGCAGCTTGGCGAGGCTTCCATCGGGGGTTTTCGTTAAGCACTCAGCGAAAACACCGTAGGAGCTTTCTTGGGCGTCGCTCAAAACAAAGAAAGAAAGCTCCTGTTGAGCTGATTCGCATTCGTTGCCCACGCCGAACTGGCTATGAGCGTGATCGATGCTGATTGCGCCCGCAAAAGAGCAGGTAACGCCAGCAAGCAACATTGAAACGGCGAAAACGAAAAACTTGGCATTCGCAACGCTGATCTTCATTGCGTAAAAGGCCGCGGAAAGCGCCAGAACAGCTCCACAGGAGCCAAGCAGGAACAGCTGTGCTGCATCTATGCCGCGCGCAGCCTCAAACGATGCAGCGCAACTTATCCAAAACACAAGTGCCAACAGCAAAAGAGGTGAAAGGCGCATACGTTTCGCTACAGGATCAACGCAAAACCCCTGATTGACTTCGAGCATAGTGTATTACACGCAAATGTAGGCACGGATTGATTCGAGTTTCTTATCGCCAATGCCCGATACATTTTTCAGCTCATCGATGGTCTTGAATGACCCCTGTTTATCACGATAACTGACAATACGCTGGGCAAATGCAGCGCCGATTCCCGGTATTTGCTCGAGCTGCGCTGCGGTTGCCGTATTGATGTTAATAAGCTGCGAGGAGGCATTTCCACTGTCTCCTGAATCAGAAGATACCTCATCCATCGCCCGGACGATTATCTGCTCGCCATCGCTTACGGGGCGCGCAAGATTAAGCGATTCGAGTGATGCGTTTTCAAGAAAACCTTGGGCGCACTCAACAACATCGCACACGCGGGCACCTTGCGCCACATAATACACGCCCGGTGCCGCTACTTGGCCGCAAATATATACGCAGATCTGCTTTTCAACAGCTTCTCCTGCGCTTTCACTTTGTTTAGAATCAACATCGCTTGCATTAGACGCAGTACCGCTCGATAAAGCCGACACACCCTCAACGGTACCATTCGCTTTGACAAGCACGCTATTCTGAGCATCTGCCGTGCCGAAAAAACCAAACGCAAAGAACACAAATACAGCGACAAGACCTGCGACAACTTTTATTCGAGGTTCATTTTTACGACCAAAGCGAACTAACTTCGCTCGGAATCTTTTAAGCAGAGAAAACATATGCCGCTCCCCTTTCCTTCATGACGGGGAAAGGATAGAGCGGCATGTTGACAAAAACCCATCAAAACAGTCCGAAACGCTATCAAAATGCTATCAAATCAGACTTTTTCGCTATCAAAAAGTTGACAAACGCTCGAAACTACTTGCACGCGGGGCAATCGTAATCATGGCGCTCGATTTTGCTCATGATTTCAGGGATCCACTCATCAAGCGGCAACAGCGCTTCAGCCTCTAAAACATCCTCGAGTTTCGCATGCGTCTCGGGGCTGCGCGGCATGAAGAGCGTGCAGCAATCCGGCGCTTCCTGCGACGAGATCTCGAACGTGCCAAGTTTTT
>CAKTXN010000027.1 GCA_934630905.1 uncultured Eggerthellaceae bacterium | reverse complement strand
ACTTTGACTTCTTGCTGCTGCGACACTTCCGCATGACCCATATCAACGGTTACTTGCGCGACCTTGCCGTCTTCCACGGTGAGTTTCAGGTGCTTGATACCCGAAAGCGTTTCAACGTCAATCTGGGTTTTGTCGGTGTATCCGCGATCGAACACGTATTTGCCCACGCATCGAATGCCGTTTCCGCACATCATGGCCTCGCTGCCGTCTGCATTGAAAATGCGCATTTTGAAGTCCGCCACAGAGCTGGGAAGAATGCAGATAATGCCATCGGATCCCGCACCAAAATGGCGATCGGAATATTTGATGGCAAGTTCCTCAATGTTTTCGGGTGTTTCCTGGCAATACAGATACAGGTAGTCGTTTCCTAAACCGTGCATCTTCGTGAAGTTCATGGCTCTCCTTCCTTGGGGGGTAGCGCAGTAAAGGGGCGCAATGTGAAGCGCCCCTTTCAAGGTTGCAAACTGCTTATACGTAGAACAGAATCTTGTTGTAAGACGGTACGGGCCAATCAGAGGTCGGGCACAAAATCTCAAGCTGATCGACCTCGGCACGCGCAGCTTCCATCAGTGGCACCAGCTCGTGAGCGTAAGCATTTGCTGCTTCTTGCGGATCTTCGATTTCAGCGATTTCCCTATGCTTTGCTGCAAGAGCCTCGTAGGCTTTCTTCGTGGCATCAAGGCCGGTCTGGATGCGTACCAGGTGTTCTTCCTGCGTGGCGGTGTCCAGTGCGGGCATTGCTGCGTTGATGGACACAATGTGGTCGGCAATCTTTGCGGCATAAGCGCTGATGGCGGGCAAGTACTGGCGGCGTAACATGCGGCGCATCGTGCGTGCTTCAATGTTGATAAGCTTGCAATACTTCTCCAGCTTTACTTCATAGCGGCTGCGAACCTCGGCTTCAGTAAGAACGTTGAACTCTTCGAACAGATCAATGCTCTTCTTGTCAACCAGGCAGGGCAGTGCATCGGCCGTGGTCTTGTGGTTTGCCAGGCCGCGACGTGCAGCTTCTTCTTCCCATTCGGCGGAGTAACCGTTGCCGTTGAAGATGATGCGCTGGTGGTCGGTCAGGGTCTTCTTCACGTAAGCGAAGGCCGCTTCCTGGAATGCTTCGCCTTCCAGACCCTCCATGGCGTCGGCGAATTCCTTCAGGCTCTTTGCCATGGCAGTGTTCAGCACCGTGTTCGCATCGGACAAGTTCATGGCGGAACCAGGCATGCGGAACTCGAACTTGTTGCCGGTGAAGGCAAACGGGCTGGTACGGTTGCGGTCCGTGGAGTCCTTCATGAAGTTAGGCAGCACGTCAACGCCCAAATCCATCATGGTCTTAGCGGTGCCTTCGTATTCCTTTCCGCTGATAAGCGCGCTTACAATGCTGTCAAGCTCATCGCCCAGGAAGATGGAGATGATTGCGGGGGGCGCCTCGTTTGCGCCCAAGCGGTGGTCGTTGCCAGCAGAGGCAACGGTCATGCGCAGCAGTTCTTGGTAATCGTCAACTGCCTGCACAACGCCTGCCAAGAACACCAAGAAGCGCAAGTTATCCTGGGGGTTGTCGCCGGGATCAAGCAGGTTCTTGGTGCCTGCGGAAATGGACCAGTTGTTGTGCTTGCCGCTGCCGTTGATGCCCTCGAACGGCTTTTCGTGCTGCAGGCACACCAGGCCGTGATGGCTGGCCAAAAGGCGCATCTTTTCCATGGTGAGCAGGTTCTCGTCAATGCCGCGGTTCGCGTTCGTGAAGATAGGGGCAAGTTCATGCTGCGCCGGTGCCACTTCATTGTGCTTCGTCTTTGCGGAAACGCCCAGCGCCCACAGCTCGTCGTCGAGCTCCTTCATGAATTCGTTTACCGTGGGGCGAATGGCGCCAAAGTAATGCTCTTCAAGCTCTTGGCCCTTGCAGGGGGAGTAACCGAACAGCGTGCGGCCGGTCAAAATCAGGTCGGTGCGCTTCTCGTACTGCTCTTCGGAAATCAGGAAGTACTCTTGCTCGGCGCCAACGGTGGTTACCACGCGCTGCTTCGGTTCGCCGAAACATGCCAGCGCACGATTTGCCTGCTCATCGATGGCATTCATAGAGCGCAGCAGCGGCGTTTTCTCGTCAAGCGCTTCTCCGGTGTAGCTGCAAAACGCCGTGGGGATGCACAGAACTTCGTCCTTGATGAACGCGTACGACGTAGGATCCCAAGCCGTGTATCCGCGTGCCTCGAACGTGGCGCGCAGACCGCCCGAGGGGAAGCTTGATGCATCGGGCTCGCCCTGGATCAGCTCTTTTCCGGAGAACGACATAATAGCGCGACCGTCGGGCTGGGGGTCCAAGAAGCCGTCGTGCTTTTCAGACGTGATGCCCGTGAGCGGCTGGAACCAGTGCGTGTAATGCGTGGCGCCCTTCTCGATTGCCCATTCCTTCATGGCGTGCGCCACTACGTTTGCGACCTCTAGGTCAAGCGGTTCGCCTTCTTTGATGGTTTTCATAAGTTGCTTGAAGGTGTTCTTCGGCAGCCTTTCTCGCATGACGTGCTCATTGAATACCATGGAGCCAAAAATCTCTGGAACATTGCTCATAGCCGGCCTCCTGTTCGGCGTTTTCCTTTTCGCATGATAAAAAGGTACGCCGGCAACGTTTCCAAAAAATTTCAAGCGCGTAACACTGCGTTACAAGTGCGGACATGTGCGCTGCGGCGAAGGCGTGTTCGGCGTGCGGCGTGGCGGCGTGCACGGTGGCGTGGGCGTTGAGGACGGCAAGCGCGACCGCGTTTGCATCCCGCTTCGTTAGGGCTAGCGGGGAAGGATTGAGCGCCCATCTATAGCCGCATCAGTTTGAACGTGCAATTTAAGATAGAGTTAATTGAAAAGTACCAGACCGCGCTGGTGCTTTTCTGGTCCCGGAGGTCAACTTCAGGTCATGTTGTCGAAAAATCGAAGCGAAAACGCGCAAATCGACGGTACGGGGCAGGTTTGGGAGTGCAGACGCCGACTTTTATGTGGGTTTTGGACTTTCGTTATCTCACAAAAATGTATTTGCCCAGGTCGCGTGATTTCCGCATTCCATGCAGTCAAGTACCACCTGCCCCGTAACGTTAATCTGTGCGTTTTCGAGACGAAAAAGCGACAAGATGAACTTTTAAGCCAGTTGATCAGGGGCCTCTCGTTGCTTTGTTGTCCAAAAATCATTTTCGTCCCGCCAGTCGCTGTTCAGCGTGGATTTTGCAAATGCGAACAACTTGCTATTCATCAACTAGTCGAGGTGCTTCAAACCTACAGTCCAAGGCAAGGGCCATTGCCGCCATACTTTTCAGCGTAAGGTTTTGTCCATTTAGTTTTTCAGACAAAGTCGAGGGTTTGATTCCTAGTTTCGCAGCCAATTCAACAAAAGACATCCCTTTCTCTGAGCAATGCGCAACTACTTGGTTTGAAAAATCCATTGATGCCTCAAACGCAATTTCATCTGCTGTCGGGCGAGGCAATTCCATGTCACCAAAAATCATTTTTTCATTATTGAATTCGCTCATCGTTTCTCCTTCTTTCAAGCTCCTTTTCAAGGGCCAATCGCAGTGAGTCGAGTTTTTTCGCTGCACGTCTTGTTTCGTTGTCCGCTTGTCCTGAATGTACTTTCTCGATAAATGCAACGACAAGAATTGTCTCGCTTTCAACAAGGAAGGAAAAGGCCCGTGCCATACAGCCGTGCGCACGTATCTCATAAAAATCGTTACGCTTATTAATTCCTTTGAGTTTTCTCAACAGCCTTGTTTGCACTGAAGCATTAAATCCTCGCTCGCTGACTGAACGTACAGCAATGGCAATCTTTCTTGTCGCTTCTGCATCCTTGTTTTGTTTGTAAAAATCCTGAATCGGGTTTGTTCCCTCTTTCGATAAAAAGAAAACTGTTGGAGAGTAAGACTGATCCGAAAGAGGAAATGGCTCTAATGTATAGTTCAAAGCATCGTCGCTTCCTTTAGTATATTCGGTTATAACCGAAATAATATAAAAGGAAGCTAAAAAAATCAAGCCTTTTGCAAAAGCGAGCAACTTCTGGTCAAGATTGCATTCGTGTAATGATAGAAAAACTACCATTCATTGATAAATCGTAACTATTTCTGTGGCAAATTCTGGTCAAGTGTTGCGTCGGGCAAGGCGAAACGCGATAATGTGAAACCTGATAGTACATCTCTTGTAAAATGTTAATCTTACGAGCATATGAGCGAACGTATAAGCATGTAAAGGGTTTCCAAGTGCTGAATTTAAGTGTAAATTTGGGCGCAATTAATGCGTCTTTTAGTCGCATATCCGCAAGGTGTCATTTACTTGGCAAGCTTGTTGGCAGCGTGATTGAATAGGGGCGGAGCTCGTGTTGTCTGTTCCTGCAACCTGCGTCGCTGCAGCTGTAATTGCATTCCTTATAACGTATCTTATGGTGCCCGTGTCGATGAAATTTGCAACGAAAGTGGGTGCCATCGACATGCCGTCCGAGCGCCGCGTTCACACCAACCCCACAACGCGCATGGGTGGCATTGCGCTGTTCTCGGGCATTGTATTGACCAGCGCATTGCTGTTGTCAGTGGGTGTTCGGATTGGTGCGGTTCCCCCTGAATTTGCAATTGGTAAAGCGACTTCAGCGAATCCGTTGGCTTTGCTGCTGGGTTTTTGCTTCATGTTCGCCATGGGCGCTGCCGATGACATTTTGCAATTACGTGCCCGTACTAAATTCGTGGGTCAAATTGTTGCAGCATCGATTGTTGTTGCATCGGGAATTGTTATCCACGGCATTCATATCACGGGCTTGCAGATGTATATCGATTTTGACTTCATGGCATATCCCATTACGGTAATTTACCTTGTGTCGTTTGCGAACGTGATTAATCTTATCGACGGCCTTGACGGTTTGGCGGCGGGTGTCACGTGCATTGCTGCCACTGCGTTTGCTATACTGGCGGCTGCAGGCGTCGTCTATTCGGTTCTGATTATGGCAATTGCCGTTGCGGCATCGTGCCTTGCATTTTTGCGCTTCAACTTTCATCCCGCAAAGCTGTTCATGGGAGATTGCGGATCGCTGTCTCTTGGCTTTGCGCTGGGCATTGTGTCCCTTTCGGGCGCGATGCGCTATGCAGGATTGGCATCGATCGTGGTGCCGGTGGTAATTGCCGCAGTGCCGGTTATTGACACGTTTGCCGCTATTGTGCGGCGCAAAATCAAGGGTGTACCTATTAGCTTGCCCGATAAGAACCATATTCACCATGTGCTACTTCAGAAGGGATTCAGCCAGCGTCATGTGGTGTTCGATATTTACCTTATGTGCGCTGTTTTCGCAGGTACTGGCATTGCGATTTATCGTGCGCCTACAAGCGTGTCCGTTGTTGTGCTGATTGCCGATATTCTGTTCGCGGCATTTTTGATTTGGAAGTTGGGCCTTTTCGGCAAGATCATGGGTCGTTATTATCCCGAAGGCCGCTTGAGTCTACGCAAGAAGAAGCGCGAAAAGCAAGAGGCGGCGCTTGATGCCATTCGCGAAGAACGCGGCCTAATCGAGAAAATCGACCCCAACGTAACACGCGTCCTTTTCGTGTCGCAGCATTACTGGCCCGAGCCGTTTGCGACAACTGATATCTGTGAAGAGCTGGTGCGGCGCGGTTACGATGTGACGGTGCTTACAGGCCAGCCGAATTATCCCGAAGGAAAACTTTATCCCGGCTACGAAAACGCACACGTGACCGAAGAGGTGCATAACGGGGTGCGCATCATGCGCTGCAAGCTGCGACCTCGAAAAACAGGTGCTATCAATCGCGTACTGAACTACTACAGCTTCAAGCGCAGGGGCAATGCTCTTGCTCGCCTTTCAGGAGAAGGCTTTGACGTGGTGTATTCATATCAGACGTCGCCTGTTATGATGGCGTGTCCAGCGCTTGAGGTTGCGAAGAAATACAAAACCCCTGTTCTGTTGCACGTTGTTGATATTTGGCCTGAATGCCTTACTGCAGGCGGAATCAAAGCCGGCAGCGCTATTTACAACCACTACTTGCAGGTTTCGCACAATATTTATTCTGCTGCCGACAAGCTGGCGGTAACATCAAAGCGCTTTGCTGAATACCTTTTCAACACGGTTGGCGTCAACGCGCAAGACGCTCTTTATCTGCCCCAGTATGCAGAAGATATTTTCAACGAGGCCGTGCCAAGCGCATGTAACATTACCCTCAGCGATTTCCCCGACAGCGCAATTAATGTTATGTTTGCGGGAAATGTTGGCGCGGCGCAATCGGTGCAGACAGCAATTCGCGCCGCGGCGCAGCTTAAAGGCGAAGGCTTCGTATTCCATATTGTCGGTTCGGGCTCCGAGTTGGATAATTGCAAGAAGCTAGCTCAGGAGTTGCAGGCCAATAACGTGGTGTTCCACGGGCGGCATCCTCTTGAGGAAATGCCGGCCTATTACGCAAAGGCCGATGCGATGCTGGCAACTTTTGCAGACAGTCCCATTTTGGGTTATACACTTCCGCGGAAGATTCAGTCTTATATGGCGGCAGGAAAGCCTGTTCTTGGTACAATTTTGGGTGCTGCAAAAGAAGTTGTCGAAGATGCCCGGTGCGGTTTGTGCTGCAATGCGGAAGACGCACGGGGTTTGGTGGATATCTGCCGCGAATTTGCAGCGCTTTCTGCTGATGAGCGCCGCAAAATGGGGGAGAATGGCATGAATTATTGCCATGAGCATTTTTCAAAAGATGCCTATTTCGATAAATTATGCGCCGAACTTGACGCACTGAAAGGAACGAAGCATGGCTGCTAATATGAGCGCCTTCAAAGATAAAACCCTGATGATCACGGGCGGCACGGGTTCTTTTGGCTCGACCGTCCTTAAGCACTTTTTGGGTTCGGAAATTGGCGAGATTCGCATTTTCAGTCGCGATGAGAAGAAGCAAGATGATATGCGCCACGACCTGCAGGCTCATGCTCCTGAACTGGCAAACAAAGTTCGCTTCTACATTGGCGATGTACGCAACGCTCAAAGCGTGCATGATGCCATGTACGGCGTCGATTACATTTTCCATGCAGCGGCGCTCAAGCAAGTGCCTAGCTGCGAATTTTTCCCTATGGAAGCGGTGCGCACGAACGTTATTGGCACCGACAATGTGCTGCATGCTGCCATTTCTCAGGGCGTAGAAAAGGTTGTATGCCTTTCTACCGATAAAGCGGCGTATCCCATTAACGCAATGGGCAAGTCAAAGGCCATGATGGAATCTATCATCTACGCGAACGCACGCAACGGCGCTGGTCGTACAACAATTTGCTGCACGCGCTACGGCAACGTCATGTGCAGTCGCGGCAGCGTGATCCCTCTGTTCATCGATCAGATTCGCGAAGGAAAGCCCGTTACGGTAACCGACCCGCACATGACGCGTTTCCTTATGAACCTAGATGAAGCGGTCGACTTGGTCTGCTTTGCGTTCGAGAACGCGCATCCAGGCGATTTGTTCATCCAAAAGGCCGATGCTTCCACCATTGGCGACTTGGCGGAAGCGGTTCAGGAGCTTTTCGGGAAAACAGGTGTGCAGGTTATCGGCACGCGTCACGGCGAGAAGCTGTACGAGACGCTTATGACGCGCGAAGAGCGCTTGC
Source organism: uncultured Eggerthellaceae bacterium (assembly GCA_934630905.1). GTDB lineage: Bacteria > Actinomycetota > Coriobacteriia > Coriobacteriales > Eggerthellaceae > CAKUOV01. Next base: position 11,120 of record CAKTXN010000027.1, on the reverse strand, counting down.
GTGCTCACGATATGGGCAATTACTATCGTGTTTGCGCCGATACGCGTGATTTGAACTACGATCAGTTTGTGGTGCAAGGCGAAGTCAACACGCAGGCTGATGAAGCTTACACCAGCCACAACACGAATCTGCTGGATGTTGCGGGCACCATTGAGAAAATCAAAACTGCCGAGTACGTGCAGAAATGCCTAGCGGGAGAGCTGTAAACATGAAAATTTTGGTTACAGGTGCCAAGGGCATGGTGGGATGCGCCCTGGTGAACAACTTGAAAAACGTGCGTGATGGCAAAGATCGCACGCGTCCCGACCTGCATATCGAAGAGATTTACGAATATGATCTTGACTCCACTCCGGAGCAGCTGCATGAATGGTGCGCTCAGGCGGATTTCGTGTTCAATTTGGCGGGTGTGAACCGTCCCCAAAATGTCAATGAATTCATGGAGGGCAATTTCGGTTTTGCTTCGCAGTTGCTTGATGAGTTGAAAGCTGCGGGAAATACATGCCCCGTTATGCTGTCTTCATCCATCCAGGCCACGCTTGCGGGACGTTTCGGCAACAGCGAGTATGGCCGGAGCAAAAAAGCGGGAGAGGACCTGTTTTTCGCCTACGCGCAGGAAACGGGTGCGAAAGTTGCCGTCTATCGCTTTCCCAACTTGATGGGTCATTCAAAGCCCAACTATAACAGCGCGGTTAGCACGTTTTGCTGGGCTATTGCGAATGACCAGCCGTATACGGTGAACGATCCGTCCGTTGAGCTTGAGCTGCTCTATATTGATGATTTGGTACAAGGCATGTTTGACCTGCTCGAAGGCAAGGAGGCACGCTGCGAATTCGATGGCGTGCATGCTGTTGCCGCGGAAACGGGCCGTTTTTGCTACGTGCCAGCAACTCACAACGTGACGCTTGGTCAGATTATTGAGCTGCTTTTGCGGTTCAAGGAGCAGCCGCAAACGCTCATGATGCCCAAGATGCCCGAGGGCTCTTTTGCGAAAAAACTGTATTCGCTTTATTTGATGTACCTGCCAACCGATGCCTTCAAATACGCGCTCAAAATGAATGCTGATGCGCGCGGTAGCTTTACGGAGCTTGTCCATACGGCTGATTGCGGCCAGGTGTCAATCAACATCTCTAAGCCGGGAATAACCAAAGGCCAGCATTGGCACAACTCTAAATGGGAGTTGTTCATTGTAGTCAAAGGTCATGGTCTTATTCAGGAGCGCAACATCAATACGGGCGAAACCGTAGAGTTCGAAGTATCTGGTGATAAGATTGAAGCCGTGCATATGGTTCCCGGTTGGACGCACAATATTATCAACTTGAGTGATACCGAGGATCTTGTTACCGTTATGACTTGTAATGAGGTTTTCGATCCGGCGCATCCCGATACGTATTACGAGGAGGTATAGGCGTGGTTTTTGACGTTTCTTTCAAAAACGACGGTCGCTTGAAGCTCTTGATCATTGTGGGCACGCGTCCCGAGATCATCCGCTTGAGCGAGGTCATTAAGAAGTGTCGCAAATACTTCGATACGATTCTTGCGCATACCGGACAAAACTACGATTACAACTTAAATGGCGTGTTTTTCAAGGATTTGAAGTTGGATGATCCTGATGTTTACCTGAACTGCGTAGGCGAAGGCCTGGGGCAAACCATGGGCAACATCATTGCTTCGAGCTACGATCTTATGGCCGAAATCAAGCCCGATGCCGTTTTGGTTTTAGGTGACACGAACAGCTGCTTATCGGTTATTGGTGCAAAACGTCTGCATATTCCCATTTTCCATATGGAGGCGGGAAATCGCTGCAAAGACGAATGCTTGCCCGAAGAAACGAATCGTCGCATTGTTGACATTATTTCTGACGTCAATATGGCCTACTCTGAACATGCTCGTCGATACCTTGCAGAGACTGGCTTGCCACGAGAGCGCACTTATGTGACCGGTTCTCCTATGGCCGAAGTGCTTCACAAGAACTTGGGCAAGATCAATGCATCCGATATCCATGCAAAGTTGGGCTTGGAGAAGGGTAAATATATTCTGCTTTCCGCCCATCGTGAGGAGAATATCGACACTCAGGCCAACTTTGAGAGCTTATTTAATGCAGTGAACGCAATGGCCGAAAAATACGACATGCCGATTCTGTATAGCTGCCATCCTCGCAGCCGAAATCGTCTGGAATCTTCTGGGTTCCAGCTGGATAAGCGCGTTATCCGTCACGAACCGCTGGGTTTTCATGACTATAACTGCTTGCAGGCCAATGCGTTTTGTGTAGTTAGCGATTCTGGCACTCTGCCGGAGGAGTCTAGCTTCTTCGCCTCTATTGGCAAGCCATTCCCTGCAGTGTGCATTCGCACGTCTACCGAGCGCCCTGAGGCTCTCGATAAGGCTTGTTTTATTCTCTCGGGTATCGACGCAAAAGGGTTGTTGCAGGCGGTAGATGTGGCGGTTTCAATGGAGGCGGAGGGTGGTCATGGACTTCCTGTTCCGAACTATATTGACGAGAACGTATCCGACAAGGTCGTTAAGATAATCCAATCCTACGTAGGCGTCGTGAATAAGATGGTCTGGAGAAAGTTGTAACTATGGGATGTGATAAAGAGCGTATAAGTGTTGCGCTTTTAGGTATTTTGCCTCCACCAAATGGCGGTATCGCGTCGTGGACAAAAAGGATGTTGTCTTCTGAATACATGGAGGCCGGAGCTAATCTTTATCTGGTTGATGAGAGACTATCTAAAGGGCGTGCTGTTTTTGGATCGGCGTCAAAAAGAAATTTGTTTGACGAAATCGGTCGGTGCGTTCGCATTTGGAAAGATTTAAATCGATGCATAAAACAAAATTCAGTCGATGTCGTTCATGCTAATATCCCTGCTTTTCCTTTGAGTATGCTGCGCGAAATCGGTTGTGCTGTAGTCGCGAAAGCGAATCATTCGAAATTTGTGATTCATTTTCGGTGCACGGTTCCCGTTGCAGCGAGGGGGAAAGTTTCAAGATGGATTCTTGGGCGCATCCTTTCACTATCTGATGCCGCTATCGTCTTGAACCAGAGATCGCTTGATTTCGTTAAGTCTATTAGCGATACGAATGCATATTTGATTCCAAATTTTGTTTCTGAAGTGGACATTCCAAATTTAATGGAAACTAATTTTCAGCGTTCGAGCGGACCCTTGATGCGGGTTTTGTATGCCGGGGGATTGATCGAAGAGAAAGGCGTCCTCGATGTGATCGCTGTTGCGAAGAGATTGCCTGCGGTCGAGTTTCGCCTAGCGGGAGAGGGTGACGCTCTTGATGGGTTGGATGTTCCTGGCAATGTAACGATGCTTGGCTCCTTGGACAAGGATGCTCTAAGGCTTGAGTATCAGTTCGCCGATGCGTTTTTGTTCCTAACAAGGTTTCAAGGCGAGGGATTTTCGAATTCGCTAGTTGAGGCTATGTCATATGCTTTGCCGTGCGTGTGTACCGAATGGGCGGCGAATCGCGATATGGTCGGCGACTATCCAGAGTTGGTCGTTCCTATCCGAGATGTGGATTCGGCTCAATATGCTTTGACTTTATTGGACGATCCTGATTTCCGCAGAGAGGTAGGAGAATCAAACCAAAGAAAGGTTCTGTCCGACTACCGAGAGAGTGTTGTGGCACAGAAATATCTGACTGTATATAGAGGAGTTTGCCTTGGACGGAATTGAGTTTTTCAGAAGAATACGATGCGAGTTAAGTAAGATTGTCATAAAGGCCACGCATCATAAGCGGTTTCATTACGGAAAAAACTTCTATTTCCGAAAAGGTTTTTTTGCCAACGTCTCCAAAAGCGGCTATGTGTCGGTTGGAAATTACGTGTTTTTCAATAATTATTGCTCTGTAAATTGCCATGAGCGAGTTGTTATTGAGGATGGATGCACGTTCGGAGAAGGCGTTAGGTTGTATGACCACGACCATGATTTTAGAGGAATAAAGAATGGAATAGGCGAACCATATATAACATCGCCTATCCGCATAGAAAAAGGTTGTTGGCTTGGAAGCGGCGTTGTTGTTCTAAAGGGAGTGACGATTGGGGAAGGCTCTGTTATTGCGGCTGGAACTATTGTCACAAAAGATGTTCCGAAGTCATCTCTCGTATATCAAGAAACAAATCTTGTAATCAAGCCGTTGTAGGCTAGTTGGTTTCTGGGTGCTTGGTATTGGATGCTGGTTGCAGTATCTTATGCATTTTTGGCGAAATGCTGAAATTGCGCTCAATGCTTTGATCGTGTTTGCGTGTGTTCGGCAGGGTGAGGTCATGAAGGTTCTCGTTATAGTTTCTTCTTTGCTTCCGGGTGGTGCGGAGAGGGTCTCTCTTGCAATCTGCGAAAGATTGGCGATGAAAGGGTGGGAAGTTCACCTTCTTGTGTCCCGCCTGAATAAAAAAACACCTGCTGTGTATCCGGTCCCGGATGGAGTTCATCTGCATGCCTGCCGTATTTTTTCGGAGTTTAGGCCGACCAGATTTTTCGGGAACTATTTGCTTCTAAGCTTTCTGATGAAGAAAATCAAGCCTAATTGTGTTGTCTCTCTGGGTGCGCAATACAAATTGATAGAGCAAGTTGGAATTCTGGGAAAGGAAAAGACGGTTTTATCTGAGCGAAATTGGCCTCGTTCTGAATATGGTAGTCAGGACGAATTCGATGTTGCGGCGAGAAGATTTGAGAAGGCGGATGCGGTTGTTTTTCAGACCGCTGAGGCGAGAAACTGTTTTTCTGAATACCATATAAACAGGGCAGTTGTGATTCCGAATGCTGCGCCGAATTTTGATTACGAGTGGGTGGGAGGCGAGAGCAAAAGAATTGCTCTAGTTGGTAGGCTTTTTCCTCAAAAAAATATTTCGATGGCGATACGGTCTTTTTATCTGTTTTCGATGAGACATCCTGGTTATGTCTTAGATATATACGGTGAAGGTCCGTTGCTTGAGGAATTGCAGCAACTTTCAAGCAGTTTGGGCATCTCTGATTCCGTTGTTTTTAATGGTAAGTCAAAGCGCATTTACGAGGCTTTGGAGTCATGTTGCTTGTATATCTCAACATCGGATTTCGAAGGTATCTCCAACGCTCTTTTGGAGGCAATGTCTATAGGCGTCCCTTGTGTTTGCACTGATTGCGATGGCGGCGGAGCCCGGTTGTTGATCAGGGATGGTTTTAATGGCTCGCTTGTGAGTTGCGGAGATGAAGAGGGATTTGCTCGAGCGATGGAGGAAGTTCTGATGAGTGGCGAGAAGATGCAGACGTACTCCGCCAACGCGAAGCAAGTCAAGAAGGAAATGTCGGAGGATGCCATATATGGCAAATGGGAGGCTCTAATTTCAGAAATTGCCGCGGCAAAATAATTATGCCGCGTGGCAGTCTGCGGAGGTTTGAGCAATATGGTTTATACGTCAATATTGACTAAAAAAATTAAACTTGATCCGTGCAATACGTCATTGCTGCTCTATATTTGCGCGTTTTTTGGGAATAGACTTGGAACGGGATTTGATTATTACTTCTTGAGGGGGTCCTTCGTCCTGTTTGTCCTGTCTGTATTTTTTCTCCAAATTGTACCTGCTGTGCGAAACGGGGATACGCGCCCTATGTTTGGGCTATTCTCGGCTTGGTTTCTGATGTTTTGGGCTTTTGCGTACTCAAGTTCATTCTGGAGTGAGTCTATCGCCAATACTTTATCGAGCGTATATATCACAAATTGTATACAGGCATGTTGCATCGTGGTCTCTGTTCCGTATTTATACAGAACGAAAGAGGATTTATATAAGTTTGCAAGATTGCTTATAATTGCGGGTTTGTATTGTATCGCAATGTTGGCATGGAGAACCCCGGTGGGAGCCTGGGGAACAGAGCGTGTGGGCGAAGCAATTGGACAAAATGCAAATAGCATCGGGTTGAATATGGCTTTTCTTGCACTGGTTTGCATGTTCTCTTATACGCGTAAGAAAAACGTGGTATACGTGATCGCTCTTGTTGCCTTTGCTGCCATTGCATTATTCTCTGGCTCTCGAAAAGCGTTTGTTGCTTTAATGTTTGGCATCTCGGCCGTGTTTGCTTTTTCTGGTCGCGGTTGGAAGGCTTTGCTGGGAGTTATTGCCGCGGGTGCGTTTTGCTCCGTATTTTACTGGATAGTAATCCATAACGCAGATTTGTACAACGTGCTTGGCTATCGGTTGGAAGATTTGATAAACGGCGGTGTCGATAAAAGCACGATAGAACGAGAGTGGTATCGCGACTATGCGTTTGGGATGTTTCTTGCGAAGCCACTCGTGGGATTTGGGTTCAATGGTTTCCTGACGCAAATGCAAATAATCGGGTACTCCCATCAAGCTTATTCGCACTGCAATCAGCTTGAAATCTTGGCTGATTTAGGCTTGATAGGCTTTGTTCTTTATTACTGGATTTTCGCGTATATGCTGAAAAATTTAATTGCCTTACCCAGGGAATCCCATTGGGTCAAGGTGTATGGCGTCCTGTTCTTGTTGATCATATTTGGCACGGATTATGGGTGTGTTAGTTTTGTGACTCCCGACGTGTACATTTTCATTTCGTTTTTGTGGTGCATGTTAGAAACTGAGAGGAGGAAATGTGGCAAGCGAGAGAATTAGTGTTCTATTAAAAAACCCTTTTGCTATTTACAAGTGGCTTACGTTTAAGAGGTTTACGGATGTCGTTCCCGATCGTGTGCACTTGCAGTTGCTATACAAAGCGAGAGTGGGGAACTTCGCTAATTTGAAGGAGCCGGTCACGTTTAATGAAAAACTGCAGTGGCTGAAGTTGCATGATCATAATCCGTTGTACAACACGCTAGTGGACAAATATGCGGTGAAAGACTGGGTTTCTCAACGTATTGGGGCGGAATATGTTACGCGGACGTATGGTGCGTGGGAAAGTCCGGAACAGATAGACCTGAATACACTGCCTGATCAGTTTGTATTGAAAACAAATCATGATTGCGGAGGTATTGTGATTTGTTCGAATCGCGCCACGTTTGATTTTGATTCTGCTCGGAAGCTGATTTCTGACCATTTGAAAAGGAATTATTATTGGGGTTGTCGTGAATGGCCTTATAAGGATGTAAAGCCGTTAGTGTTTGCTGAGGAGTTCCTTAGCCCCGAGGAGCGCTTTGATGAGCCTGTTGATCTTGCAGATTATAAGGTAATGTGTTTCAACGGTGAGCCAAAATTAATCCAAGTTCATCATGGTCGCAGGACTTTCCATACGCAGGATTTCTACGATACGCAATGGAACAGGCTTGTAATGGTTCAGGATGCCTTGCCAATGGCCAAGAGCGGCGATGAACGGCCATCCCAACTCGAAAAGATGCTCGAACTTTCCAGGGTTTTGTCGGCTGGGATAGCTCATGTGCGAGTGGATTGGTATATAGTGCGCGGAAAATTGCTCTTTGGCGAAATGACCTTATATGATGCAGGTGGGTTTGGCGCATTTGACAATCCGGCAGATGACAGGCGTTTGGGTGAGTGGATAGATTTATCGTTGGCGTACGGTCCCAGATAGGACAAAGTTGAGACCTATAGAGGTAGTAAGTTGAGCAGCAATAACATTGATATTATAATTGGCGGAGACTTTGTGCCCATTGGTGCAGGAACGTCGCTGTTTGTGGCAGGCGATGCAGTGGAGCTGGTGGGTGAAGATCTTCTAAACGTGATTCACCAGGCGGATTTCAGTGTTTTCAATCTTGAGGTGCCGCTGACGGACACGAAGAGCCCTATTGCGAAATGTGGTCCGAATTTGATAGCCCAAACTGCTAGCGTTGCTGGCCTGCGCGCGGTGAATCGCGGGGCATTTGCGCTGGCAAATAACCATATTATGGATCAAGGCGTGAAGGGGCTTGACTCAACTATTCGCGTGCTTGATGATGCCGAAGTTCCGCATTTTGGCGCAGGGGCCAATTTGAGGCAGGCTGCACAGCCGTACATTTTCGAAAGAAACGGCGTAAGAATTGGATTCTACGCTTGCGCTGAGCATGAATTCAGCGTAGCCGGCGAAGATGAGCCTGGTGCCAACCCGTTCGATCCGCTTGAGAGCTTGGATCATGTTGCGGCCTTGAAAGAACGCTGTGATTATGTGGTGGTGTTATACCACGGAGGGAAAGAACACTATCGGTATCCGTCGCCTTTGCTTCGTAAGACGTGTAGGAAGATTGCCGAAAAAGGAGCGGATATAGTTATTTGCCAGCACAGTCATTGTGTTGGATGCGTCGAAGACCATGATGGTGCGACTATCGTTTATGGCCAAGGAAATTTTTTGTTTGACCATAGCAAAAGTGATTATTGGCAAACAGGCATGTTGCTGAAGGCGACGTTTGCTTTTCCGGATCATGCAGATCGTGATATTCAATTAGAGTATTTTCCTCTTAGAAAGCATGGTTTTGGAGTGCGTTTGGCGAAGGGCTTAGACGCTCAGGAGATAATGAGTGCGTTCTGGAAGAGGTCTTCTCAAATTGAGAAGCCCGGATTCGTTGAATCCGAGTACGAGAAATACGCTGAAGACTTGTTGAGCTCGTATATGGACTGTTATATTCCTGGCAGCCATACATTTTTTTATCGGTGCCTAAACAAGGTGTTTTTGGGCAAACTTGCTCTGCTTCTTACGGGCAAGAAGCAGATTCTCAGACAGATAAACAGGGTCGATTGCGAGGCCCATCGCGAGTTGTATCTGGCCGGTCTTAAAGGCAGGGTGAAATAACGTCGTATGGCGGATCTGAAGGTGCTGAAAAATTCCGGCATTTATACGCTGTGTAATTTTTTAATAAAAGGCCTAAATTTCATACTTTTGCCTATATATACGATGTATTTGACCACGGCTGATTATGGAATTACGGGATTGATGAATAATTTTCAATCCGTGCTAATAATATTCTGTTCATTCAGCTTGCCGATGGCGGTTACTAGGTTCTATTTTGACTACCGAAACGACGCTGAAAATGTGAAAAGATACGTTGGAACGATGTATTGCTTCACCTTTTTGTCTTCGCTTTTGTATTGCATGGTAATCGGTGCGCTCCAGTCTTGGATTATGCCACTGTTTTTTGAGGGCGTGGACTTTATGCCAACGATGCTTGTCACTATGGTGGGTATGGTATTTACGGGATTGTATGAGATTTACCAGCAGTTGCTTCGATCGATGGAGAGAGCTGCTCTGTCTGCAATAACGAGCATCGCATATTTTATCCTTTCTGTTGCATTAACTTGTTTATTTATTATCCCGCTCAGTATGGGAGCCAATGGCGTATTGCTGGCAACGGCAATTAGCGGTTTCGTGTTTGTTGCGGTATCGATTTTCGATTTGGTCCGGAAGAGCATGTTTAAGCTTTGCATCGATCTCGAGATTCTCAGGGGAATGCTTGCTTATTCCATACCGCTAATGCCTCATAATTTGTCAACTCATGTTGCAACTCTTGTGTCCAGCGTTTTGTTGAATGGGACTGGTTCGCTTGCTGCGGTGGGTCTTTACAACGTTGCGAGTAAATTTGGTGTTGTTGCCGATATTTTGCAGAGCTCTATGAGCAGCGCATATCAGCCATGGTTGTTTCGCAAACTTGAAGAAAGGGAGACATCGTATAAGGAGCAGATAGCATCGTTTACGGAGATGATGCTATGGATATTTGCAGCGATATTTGTCCTGTTAGGCTTGTTTATTCAGGAAATAGTTCTGCTGTTCTTGGACTCTTCGTATGCTGAAGCGTGGCCGCTGATTCCGCTTATTGTCGGTGTGTATAGCATCAAGACCGTTTATTACTTCTATGTTGGAGTGCTTTTTTATTATAAAAAGGCTTCGAAATTTATCTTTATTGCAACCTTGTCGAGCAGTCTGCTTAATGTAGCTCTTTCTTTTGTCTTTATCCCTTGGTGGGGTGCGTACGGATCGGTGCTTGCGGATGCGATTTCGATGCTATTGCGCGTGGGAATCATCATATACATGAGTAAGAAGTGCGAGGACGTTGGTTACCGTGTTTGGAGATTCGTTCGAGTAACTGCGACGATTGTTGTCGTGCTGGGTATCGGTCTGGTGTTCAGCTATTCGCGTTTCACGTATGAGTTGAGTTTAACTAATTTCCTGTGGAAATGCTTCGTGTTCGCATTGTTTATTGCATTGGCGTGCATAACGCATAAGAGGTTTGTGGGCGAATTGAAGGGACTCCTAAAATCGAAACTACGAAGGTGAAAGAACCTCTAGTTGAGACTGAAAATGTAGAACTAAGGAGAGTTGATGAATTCATCGGAATTTGCAGATATGCTGCCGGCAGAGTGTAGGCCGCACTACGAAGCCTTTAGAGGTTATCAAAGACTGGCAATCGAAACTTTACGTGAGTTTCATCGTGTTTGCGAGAAGCGTGGTGTTGAGTATCAGCTGGCTTGGGGGTCGTTGCTTGGGGCGGTTCGCGATAATGGCCAGATTCCATGGGATTACGATGTGGATGTTTTTGTGCGTTGTGATCAACGTGAAGAGCTAATTGATGCGTTGAGGGCCGAGCTTTCAAGTCGATACTATTTTACTAGTATCGAATCGGAATCGAGTTGTCGAAACTACATTATGAGACTTGCCCCGGAAGGATATGATTCGAGTGCGCTGCATGTGGATGTGTTCTTCCTAATGGGGACAAGCGCTGATGAGGCTACGCAAAAAGATCATCTCCGTCGTATGCATGCGGTTGCTGAATCTCGTTTTAGGAAGTTGGTAAACGCCCGCAAAGAAGCCATGGGGAAGCCTGAGGCGTTCCTGAAGATGATTCTGAAAAAACTGTTATTGCTAACAACTTCAGTAAGAAGTCTTGATAGGGAATATCTGCGGTTGATAGGCGAGTATCCGTTAGATTCAGCTTTGTACTGGGCGGAAGCTGATTCGTTTGCGGAGCAAGGTTGCTTTTCGCGCGATTTGCTGAATGAGACTGAACTTATAGAAACTGAACTGGGTGTTTTTAGGGTTTCGAAAAGTCGAGAAAAGCTTCTTTCTGAAATGTACGGCGAATACATGAATTATGCCCCTCTGGATCAGAGGATTGAGGAATTTGAGAGGCATTACAAAAAGCTCGTTGCTTTCAATGGCTAATGGCGGAGCGAATGAAAAAGAGATTAAGCGTTGACTCTTTCGATG
>CAKTXN010000026.1 GCA_934630905.1 uncultured Eggerthellaceae bacterium | reverse complement strand
GATGACAATCGTCGTTTTTTCACGTACCTGTTTTTACCCATAAACATTCCTCCTCTTATTACGCGAGTACTACTTACGGATAGACCAATACTATCATCCCCCTCTTTTCTTGTCAAAAAAAGGAATCGATACAGCACTCTGAGCAGGGAGAATAGAGTTTTTAAGCACGCAATCGAAAACCACTAGCAGCGCTGCCGCCGGCGGAGGCGATGCGCAACAATCGCGGTAACAATAATTGCTGCAAGCGTGATGCCGCTTATCACGGTGCTTGCCACAAACGCCTTATTCGCGTAATAGAATTCCACCTGATGCTGGCCCGGCTGCACCACCACGCCCGGAAAAAGCTCGCTGACGCGCAGAACATCAACTTCTTGCCCATCAATGCGACAGTGCCAACCCGAAGAATAAGGCGCGTTGATTGCCAAAACGCCCGCTTCATCGGCAGAAACCGTTCCCGACACTTTAGAACCATCAACCACCAGGTTTTCCAGATTCACCGCGTTAACGCTTTCGGTCCACGCGGCAAGCTGGTCATAGGGCGCCACTTCCAAGGAGCACTCCCGCAAGCTGAAATACCCCCAGGGAACCTTGATTTCCAGCGTTTCGGCATTTCCGGGAACAGCCAGGCAGAACGTGGTTTGGTCATACCCCCAGCGGCTTTCCGCAGCGCTCAAATAGTATTCCGTTCCGTTGACGAAGAAACTGCAGCCCCACAGATTCGGATTCTCGGTGCCAAACGTGAACAGATACGCGCCATCGACCACCGGCAGCTCAATTCTCACCGTGCTGTTCCCGCCCGAATTCAGCGTGCCTTCCTGAGCGGTTCCTTCGAACGCGCAGTCTTCAAACGTTACCGCCAAGGATGAAAGATCGACCGTGCGAGCGGAGCCCAACAGGGCAGACTCCCCCTGGAACACGGGAATGCCGTACTCTTGCGCGCAGCCTTCAGCGTTCTCCAGAACGGCGGTCTGCAAAAGCAGCGCATCCCGCTGCCCAAACGTGAGCTGATGCGCCACGTTGGAAGGAAGCACCGAGTTGTACCACAAATCAATCCCACAAGCATTCGTGTTCTTCCATACCGTTTGCCCGTTCTCGAGCTGGACCTGCTCATATCCCGCTAGCGGCGTGTTCGCGTCGTATTCGGTGTTCAGCTTATAGCCCATACCCCAAGCGTTTTCCAAGAACAGGCGGTTGCCCAAGCCACGATATTGCGATGCAGAAAGCGTAGTGGATGCAACCGCGTACGACTTCTTCAGCACGCGGCTGAGCGAACGCGGAATCATGGAATTGTACGCGCTGGTCCCATACGTACCGCATATCCACGAGCGGTTCTCCACGCGCGCTTCGCTGCTATCGTAAACACGATTTATGGTTGCCTCCGCATCATAGACGCGATAGAACTCATTTTCTTCCGGCTGAAGCTGCTCATACGCCGCTTGCGTGGCGTCATTTCCCTCGAACGACTCGTTCAACTGGTCATACGAATCGTAGCGCTGCACACCCGGATGCACACAATCTCTCTGCAACGCACGAAGGGGACCAAACGGCATGATCAGCACCGCCGCAGCGCAGAACGCAATAACGGCAAGCACGAGAGGCGCATTTTTCGCCGCGCGCTCCCCCTGAAAGCGCTGCGACAGCGCCAACAGAGCGACGAACAGGCACCCTAATGCCAAGTGAACCATCATCTCCGCGGTAAACGCGGGAAATTCATATCCCGATTCCACATTGGCAAACGCCCAGCGCGCATCAAGCGAAATCAAGCTCGCCGCCAGCAGCACGGCAACAAACACCAGCGCCGGCGCCTTGATTCGCTTTTGGCCCAGCAACGTTTCCAGCCACGCGGGCAACGCATAGGCAACCGCGAAGATAACCAGAAAGTACCACCGGTTCGAAGGATAGGACACGCCGCTGAACAGGCTTGATGCCGCAGGGCTTATGCTCAGCAGCAACATGATAACGGCCAGAATCGTCTTTTTCCGCACATCGCCCGATGCATCGCACCAACGAATGAAAGGCACTAAAAGCAATGCCAAAGGGAAGGCGAACGTCTGCAGGTCCATGGCGGAAGCGGGCGTATATCCCAAGAAGAAAATCTCGGGCAACAAGGCAAGCGTTTCCGGCTTTGGGAGCGGGCTCATGGTCACGAGCTGCGCCACGCGATCGGCGGAAAGAAACGCCTTCACCGAGGGAAGAAATGCCACGGCAGCCAGAGCAAGCGCCACCAGCATGATAAGCGCCAGCACGCCTATGCGGCGCACGTAAAGAGCAAACGGCGAAGCTGCGCTTTTCCGGAGTTTCGTTCCACCCTTCGTGCACGGTTTGCCGGCTGCTTCACCGGGGCCTTCGCCTGCTGTTTTCGCAGGTGCAGGCGCCACAAACGCACCTTCGGGAGCCCCGTTGGCTGCCTTGCTGGACCCTTCGCCTGCTGTTTTCGCAGGTGCAGGCGCCACGAGCGCACCTTCGGGCGCACCTTCGGGAGCCTTCCCCGCGCCTTCGCCCTTCTCCCAAACGGGCAGCGAGAAAACGAGCGCGAAGATGACCAGGAACAGAACCGTCATGTAGCCGAAGTAAAAGCTGTTCGCGATTGCAAGGGCGCAGGCGATGATCAGAGCAAACGGCCTGTTCGTGCGCATGAAGCGGTTGTACGCCATGATAATCAGCGGCGGCCACAGCATGGCATCCGTCATGAAATCGAACGCAAACGAGTTGTCGATAAACCAAAATGAGCAGCCGTAGACTACTGCGCCTAAAAACGACAGGAGCGCAGGGCGCTTCTCTTGACGGCACAAGCGGTACAGAAAAAGCATGCACAGCGTTTGCTTTACGATGCTTCCCACCAAACGCCATGCCTGCGTGGTGGCAAAGTCGGCCCCCGCCGCACCAAACAGGCACTTGACCAGGAACATTACGTAGAAAAACGGCGATGTCGAGTAATAGTAAGCAAATTCGGAATACAGGTCGCCACCCAAACCGTAATTCCACGACCAGAAAAGATCACCCGAAAGAAGAGCATTCTCAAGCAGCGAGATAGCGGGAATCATCTGCGACGTTGCATCGCCACCAACGTAGGTAAACGCAATGAACGGGTCACCGGAAAACTGCGGCAAAAATACCGCGTGCGAGCACAACGCCAAAAGCGCAAACACCAGCAGGGGTGCAACGCATTCAGTTACGATTCGTCTTGATTGTTGCGTGAACTTCAAAGATCCAAACGCCCCGCTTCTCAAACCCTTTCGAATAAACGCTCGCAAACGTTTTCCCTGCTCTTTTTTTCAGCACCTCATTGTAACCGCGGAGCATGATAAAAGCATGAGGCGCGGTTAAATTGTATTATTTAGACAAATAACCGATAAGTCCTGCTTCTTCGCGATAAAATGAATTGATTTAGGCATTACGTAACTCATGCATTTCCATATATTGACGCCTTAAACGAACCCAAAGGAGTATGCCATGGTTAAACGTTTCTCGCACAAGCAAGGCGCCTGCACTGCCGCGAGCGCCACGCGGACAAAAACGCGCAAGAGCACCACGTGCCTTGCAGCAGTTCTCTCGGCTGCGCTGGCCTTTTGCGTTCCCGTTGTTCCTGCCGCTTACGCCGCGCAAGAAACCGCGAGCGATGTGGAAGGAAACCCCATTCTCATTCCCGCCGATAAGGTGGTAACGCCGTCGTTCGACTTGGATGAGCTCGATGCGATTCTGAGCGAAGGCGACGAAGAAGATGCGGCTTCTGGCGCACAAGCGTACAGCAGCATGGCTATGCTTGCATCCGACTCCGACGAAAACGCCCCCGCAGAAGCAACAAACACGCAGGTCATTGAGCTCTATGGCGACATGCAATATGATACCGCGGCCGCAGAAGCGCTCTATTCCTTCACCTCCAGCGAATATGCCATTATCGCCAACGGCATTACGGGAGTCGATGCCCTTTCCGCAACGGCCCTGGCGGGCGCACTTGGGTGCCCCATTTTACTGGCAAGCTTCGATTACCTTCCCTCGGCAACCGAGCAGGCACTTAAAACGCTCGGCGTAACCAAGCCCATCTTGGTTGGTGGCACGGCGGCCTTGTCCGAAGAAGTGGCAAGCGAAGTGCAGGCGGCCACCGGAGGCGAGCCGCTCCGCCTATGGGGCAGCGGCATCATCGACACGCAGCTTGACATCTTCCGCTATGGCCAGGAAAACAACTTGTGGTGCGACACGTGCCTGATTGCGCAAGGCATCAACTCTTACGCCGATGCGCTTTCCTTCTCTCCCATTGCTTACAAGATGAAAGCGCCTGTTTTCCTGGTGGACGCCGATGGCCTTTTGCCCGAAAGCTCGCAGAAGGCGCTCAAGTCGGGCAACTTCACCCGCGCTTACGTGGGCGGTCTTCAAGCTGCTGTTTCCGAAGAGACCATTCCCGTGGTGCGCGGCTTGCTCAGCGGAAGTGCTACCGAGTTAAATGGATCCGTGGTGCGTTTGGGCGGCAGGCTTTTGTACGACACCAGTGCCGTTATTGCAAAATGGGCGGTTGACGAGGGGATTCTTTCCTGGAACAACGCCGCGTTCGCTACGGGTACTACCATGACCGACAGCCTGGCTGGCAGCGCGGTGCAGGCGCGCGACAATTCCGTGATTCTGCTTATCGACCCCGAGTACTACTCCACGCTTAACACCATTGCCGAATACAAGAGCGACGTTGATACCATCAAGTTCTTTGGCGGCCCCATGGTGGTATCGGTCAACACGCGCAACAACGTAACCGACACGCTGGGTCTGCCCCGCAGCGATTTAAGCGTGAGCACACCCAATTCCGAGATTTACAACTACGAGTCCATTGCTCTTTCGCTTTCCGAGTTTGCCCAGATGGAAGTGGGTTATAAGGTCAATTCTGACGGAAGCCGCTGCAGCAAGAGCGACATTTTGGAATATCTTGACCCCACGCGCTTTGACAACACGACCTCTGAATATATGCAGTTTGTCAACATCGGCGCAGGTTATTCGGGTATTTCCGCGGAAACCATCGATGCCTTCATCGACAAATACTGCACCGGTATCGAGAACTCCTACAACAGCGAATCGCGCGTGGATTACTACGGCTTCCCCATTACCAGCAAACTGCGCGGCATGGGCGCAACCATCGTTCAAGCGGCGAAGGATTACAACATCAACGAAGCGTACTTGCTGGCGCACGCCATCATCGAAAGCGAATGGGGCTGCTCTCCGCTGTCCCAGGGGCTTCTTTGGAATAGTGACGAGCGCGAATGGGAAGACTGCGGCTACCTGAACTTCTTTGGCATTGGTGCTTTTGATAGCGACCCCGAAAATGGTGCATCGTTTGGCAAATATTACGGTTGGAGCACGCCTGAGGCCGCCATTCGCGGTGGCGCGGCTTGGATTTCCAAATATTACATCCATTCAGGAAACGCCAGTTCAGGCGATCAAAACACGCTGTGGAAAATGGCATGGGACGCAACGGCGGCGCAAAAGTACGGCAACATGTCGCATGCGCACCAGTACGCCACCAGCCGCACGTGGGCCATTGGCATTGCGCGCACCATGGACAACCTGTACACCCGCCACATGGGGCGCTACTTTGACTTCGATGAGCTGGGGATTTCCGTTATTGTTCCTGTTTTCAAAGACTAGGCTTGCTTCAATTCGCTTGCGACGCCCTTCGCTCGAGGCGCGAACAAGCTATTCGGAATCGAATCTGTTTAGAGACGCAAAGAAGCTCCCCCAAAGGGAGCTTCTTTTATTTGCAGTTGCTTTCGTTTTCGAAAAAGACGAAGCTGGCAGCCACACTACGCTTTACATGCAAGCAGGCAGCGCCGCTGCGTTTCGCAGGGCACAGGCCGCAAGCCGCGAGTCGCAAGGCACGAGCGGCGAGCCGCACATCGCACTGCGACATCGCGCGCACGGAACGTGCGAACCGCAAACTGCAAGCCGCAAGCCGCGAGCCATGCATCGCGTTTAAATCTGATGCTTCACGCGATCGCGCTCTTCGGCACGTTTTGCATCGTTGAAGCGGTCGAGCGTACCCACCAGATAACCGGTAATGCGGCGGATGCGCTCAAAACCGGGCGCCGGCTCGAAATAATGCAGCTCAACATCGTCGCCGTCAACATGTGCTTCCACGCGGCACACTTCCGGGTGCTGCTCTTTCGCGCGTGCCACATATGCGGCTGCTTCCTTAGCGCTGATATCCGCTTCGCACTCAAATACTACGCCATCAATTTCTTCACGCATTTTTATCTCCAATCACAACATGTTGTGTTTTAAAAATCAATTACCACTACTTGTTGCGGTCTATGATAGTGCGAACGATGCAGGAAATCAACCATCAAACGCAAAATCGCACAAGATTATTCCTATACGGAAGCAAGGATTTTCGACAGTTTATTTGTAGGAGAGCGATGAGCGGCAGAAACAGCTCAAATGGATAGCCACTCAAACAGAGAAACCGCAGGAAGAACGCATCCGAAAGACTCCGCCGTTCAGACTGCGCTTCAGGCAATCTGAATTACAAGCAAGCTTCTTCGCCCGCATCCCCTTCGGAAATGCTGTCCTCAGCAGCACTCGTCTTATCGTCCCCGCGCGAGAACGTTTTCGTGCGCGTGATCAGCACCGCGCCAATCAGGAAGGGAATCCAGAACACGATGCCGCGATACACCAGGCCAATGGCGGTTCCCGCGGCTGCCGTTTGCCCGAACGCCGTGAACGCAACCACCACAGCCGCTTCTACAAAACCCACGCCCTGCGGCGTGAACGAAACCATGGCAAACAGCGTGGCAATAACGTAGCCGCACAGCAGCAGCACGGGGTCTTCCACACCAAACGATACGCCCACCAAACTGAAGCACGCAAGCTCGCACAAGCTCGCAACAAGCGACGTTCCGTACGCCTTGAACGCTGGCTTCGGATTTTCCAGGATAAGGCCGGCAGCATCGGAAAACATGCCGATGATACGCTCCGCCCACGGGTCAAGCGGTCCACGTTTGAACAAGCCCAGCACCCTGTTCACGAAACGCTCAATGGCGCGCGCGACATGCAGCAACAACGCAGGGTTCTTGTTGCCCAGCACCATAATGGCAATCATGGCCGCTACCAGGCCAATTACCACAATGCCCGGAATGAACCACAGCGGTGACATGCCTGCAAACAGCACGGTAATGGCAAAACCCACAATCATGAGCGTCACGAATGCGCCGTCGATAGTGATTTGCATGAGCAGCGCCGCCGAAGAGGACTTACCCGGATCAATGCCGCGTCGGCGCGCGTCATCCACCACCAGCGTCATGCCTGCAAGGTTCAGCGAGGGCGCCACCGTATTCATAAAAAACGTACCGAAGACCAGGGGAAGCGTTGCGCGCGGCGTCATTTTCTCGCCCACCGCCGCAAAAGAGAACACGTAGCCAAAACTTTGCGCCACGTATTTGCACAACTGCGTAAAAACCGCCGCGACCAGGGGAATCATCGATCCTTGCTGAACGGTTTCAGACAATTGCACCAGTTGATCGCCGCGCAAGAAAAACACGGCGAGTACCACAATAATGACAGCTCCCACGAGCAGTTTTTTGAAATCGAATTTCATAGCAGCTCATTATAGCGTTGCACCTGGTGCTATTGGCGTCGTCTGCCCAAATGTAAACCAAAATGGCAGAAACGTACACACGGAATGCAACGAGAACGCCACCTATGCCCCGCGCTGCGCAAATCGCCCTTCGAAGCGGCGCCCTCTGCCGCGCAAATCGCCCCGTAAAGCATCGTTATCTCCCAACATTCTTTTAAAATCGTTCACAGTTATCCAAAAAAGCGACTTTTTTGAAATCAACTCTTAAAAATCGATAACTGTGAACGATTTTTCATGGATGCCCCTGGTATCACCGCTCCCTACAATTGCCCCGGTATCACCGCTCCCCACAATCGCCCAGCAGAGCCACGGCCCTCTCCAAAGCACAAAAAACGTGCCCCGCGCAGTTGCGGGGCACGTTTTCGAACAGGGCAACAGCGAAGAAGCCCGTCTCTTTGAAAATTGCAGCTTAATCCTTCTTGACAAGCGGACGAATCAAGACCGCGCAGACAAGACCCACAACGGCAACCGGTACGCAAAAGAACAAGCTTGCGGAATTCCATCCCAGGGACGCCGCCAAAGGACCGAACGCCGCAGCACCAATAACGCCGCCCAGGTTCTGCAGGAACGCAACAATGGCCATGCAAAAACCGATCTTGGCAGGGTCGCGTGCGTACAGCGGAACGCTGGAGAACACGCCCGTTGGGCAGCAAGCAGAGAACACGCTGAAGACAGACACGAAGACGTACGTGAGCGTCAGGTTGCTACCGAACGCAAACGTTAGCATGACAACCGCGCCGATCATGGCGAAAACCATCAGGCTCTTATGCAGGTTGAACTTGTCTGCAACTATGCCGGAGATGGGGCCAAGCGCCAGAACCAGAATGTTCGTGATACTTGCAACAGAACCAGCAAGCTGGGTGTCCATGTGATGAACGTCTGCCAAGTACGCAGGATAGAAACCGCCGATAGCGCCTGCATTGAAGATATTCCATGCGCAGAATACAACGGCAATCAAGATAACGCTAAACATATCGGGCTTCAAAGCAGCGGGAGCCGCCGCAGGAGCAGTTTCGCCCTCGGCTGCGGGAGCCGCCGCAGAAGCTTCCTGCTTAGTCTCAACATAAATGACCGCAACCAAAACCAAGGCGATAATGGCCACGATGCAAGCAAACCACCAAGCAGCGCGCCACGTGCCCGCCGTAGCATAGATAAACGGCGTAACGTTGAACGCGACAACAACACCTGCAGGGAACCAAACGCTCCAGATGCCCATTGCAAGACCCTGCTTACGCTGAGGAATAACTTCCGCAACCGCAGCAGGACCAACAACGGAAATCAAGCCCATGCCAATGCCTTCGATAAAACGCGTCGCAAGCATCATAGTTGCATTGTTAGCCAAGGCGCCAGCGCCAGCACCAATGGCAAGCGCAATGGCGGTAATCATAAGGCTCTTCTTTGCGCCAAGCTTCGCAAGAATGCCGCCTGCGGGGAATGCCAATACCACGCCGATCAGCGAGAACACCGACATAACCCAACCAATATTTGCATCGGTAAAGCCAAGCTCTGAAGTAAATTCAGTTGCGAACAAAACAGGTGCCTTAAACTGGCAGAATGCCGCAAGAACGCCAACGATGAAAATCGTCACGAACATCAACCAGCGACGTCCCATCGTAATTTCAGAGGCTTTTTCCATAAAGTACCCTCCTTCGTCGATACGAAAAGCAGCCAGCGTACCCTTTTCCCCAATTCTTCAAAGGGTAGGCCTGTTACGGCAAGCCTTTCATGTTATGCGAGCTAAAAAAGAGGATCGAGCGATTTATCCATGCGGCCAACGGATAAATCGCACTTGGCGTGACCAATAATAAGAACGCGGCGGGCAAAAAGCAATCAGCCCCACAGTACCAAAAGCCTAAAATGCGCTCACCTTTGCAGCGTTAGTTTCTCTTTTTCTGCCTTTTCTGCTTCTACCAAGTCAAGAAGCTCCTGAACAGAGTGGATATCGAGCTTCTTGTAGATATTGGAGATATGCGTCTTGGCAGTATGGCCCGAAATATACAGCGCGTTCTGCACATATTCGGCGTTTCGACCCTTGGCAATGAGCATAAACACGTCGCGCTCACGCGGGGACAGGTCGTAGCGGCAGCAAATGTCGTTGCAAGCAAGCTTCCAGCGGCCGGGACCTTCGGAAACGTCGGATTCATCGTCGTCGGACTTCTCTTCAACCTGGCGATGTTTTTCCTTGCGCTCTCCCCAAATGTTATCGCTATCGATAAACAGAACCAGCACGGTAATGCAACAGCCCAGCGCCGCCGTGCACGTCACGAAATACGGGAACAGGGGATATTCGCCGAACAGGTGCGAAGCGGCAGCGCTCAGAGCAATGCCCACCGTGAACGCGCCGTATTCCGCCGCGCGGTTGCTACCTAAGACCAGTTCAGGGTCAAGGTCGAACACGCGCACCAAGTTGAGCAAAAAGCCCAGGATAACAATATCGAACAGCATGAAGCCCGTCATGGAAATGGTTGATACCACCACCGAGGCGGCCCCTTGCGCGAAGGGAATGTACGTAATGCCAATCAGGAACAGCACAATAGAAATGATATGTGCGGGCATGAGGTCTTGGTGCTCGGGCGAACGCAGATACACCGCGTACAGAATCACGCCAGCAACGCAAAAGCCCAGGTTCGTCACGGGGTTTTCCACGGGGAAATCCAGCGCGTTGCCCAGCACGGCCGAGCCCTGCATAAAGCCGAAGCACAGCGAGAACACCACAAGTTGCAACGTGGTGCGGAAGAACGGGCCCGAGGCAGATTCCCAGCTTGACATGCCTTTTCCATGAAGCGTGGAATCGCGAAACGCCGTGGTCTGGATCGATGGCAGAAACAGCAGCATAGACAGCAGCGGCAGAGCAACGAACACCACAATGGGAAGCCCCGCGGTAAGGTGCCGCGTGAAATAGCAGATGATGCCGCCCATCATAGCGGAAACCGCCAGGTAGCTTACGGTATAGTTCGTTTGCGTGTCGGCATAAAAATGGAACCACAGCAACATGAACAGACCTTCGCACAAACCCATAACGCCAATAGAGATCTGATACGGTATAGGCGCATCAACGGCGCTGGTCAGCGCGAAAATCAGGCATCCAACAATGGCAACGCCAATGCCCACCAGGCATATGGTTCGCAAGTGGGCATCAACCCACCCATGGTTGCGGCTGAACACCACGCCGAAGAACGCGAAAGAAAAGCACAGCGATCCATTCAAGATGATCTGCCCCACAAAGCTGCTCCAGGCATCAAGCTGGGGATTCATTGAAAGCTCGGGGAAATACAGAATCAGGAAGTGCCAGCCCATTAAAAGGCCGAAGCCCAGCATGCGCAACGGAATTGCCCCCGCCTTGTAGCGGCTCTGCGTGACGGCAGGGGCGCCGGCGGACGCAGCTTCGCCAGCGTCTTCAACACGCGTAGACAGCGGCGAAGACACCTGCGGCTCTTTTGTCTGCTCCTTCGCGTATGCAACCCTTGCGTCGCCATCGCGAACATCACGTGCGTCGCGGTCACCCCGGGTCTCGCGGGTCGTCTTCGGTGCCTTCGGAGCCTTAGGCTCTTTCGGCGCAGACGGACACGACTCGATTTTTGGTTGAGCAAAATTGTTCAATTTTGATATGGTTTCGTTCAACTCTGATTCGACCGCATCAGACTGTCTTAACGGCACCGAATCGGCCAATGTTTCATTCTTTTCGGCTTCGCCTTTTCCCCCGAATGCCAAGCCAGAAAGCAAGTGCATGTGCAACCCCCAGTAGCAACAGCAGCGAATTATCTCTTTTGCGTCTTTCTAGAATACCCCTTTCGGGGGTAAATCGTCAAGACGAATACTTTATGCCAGGTGAGAAGCTTGTTTATGGCTGCTAGTACTAGTGATTTTTCCCGCACAGTATGAGCTCATTTGGGTGATTTTGCCGCTTTTCACCGAACGGGGTCTATTGCCAGCAGCCACTGTGGGAGCGTACCTTGGAGTGCAAGGCAGCTTGGCACACCGCGCGTTTCGAGAAGAGGCGAGCCGCGCAAAAGGATCGCTGCCGAAAGATGTGAGCCCGCATGAAGACACAACAAAAAAGGTCAACATGCATCCAAGCCTAAGAGAGAAAGGGGAACATCGCAGGCGGCCATAAACGCAAGCGCAACAAGCGCGAGCGTTTACACATTCCACTAAGAGAGGGAGGAAAAATGTCAGGCGAAACTAAAACTGTTTACAAGTCCTTGGGCCTGTGCGGATTCGGTCTGGGATCGAACTCTGCGGCAGTTGATGTGAAGGATGGAAAGATCCTGCGCATTCGCCCCATGCACTACGGTGAGAAGTACAACATCGAGGATATGCGTCCCTGGAAGATCACCGCGCGCAACGGCGCCGTGCTTGAACCCAAGACGCATACCTGCCCCAGCCCGCTGCAATACGGCTACAAGAAGCGCGTTTATTCCAAGAACCGCGTTCCGTTCCCGCTGAAGCGCGTTGACTGGGATCCCGATGGCGATCGTCATCCCGAAACCCGTGGCGAATCCAAGTACGTCCGTATTTCCTGGGACGAAGCTACTGACATTTGCGCAAAAGAAATTATGCGCATCAAAGAGACTTACGGCATGGAAGCGCTGCTTTTGCAATGCGACGGCCATGGCGAATCCAAGATTTTGCACGCTGCTCATGGTTGCGAGCAGAAATTGCTCGACCTTCTGGGCGGCTACACCCTGCAGGCACGCCAGCCCGACTCCTGGGAAGGCTGGACCTGGGGCGCAAAGCACATGTGGGGCATGGAGCCCGTTGGTAAGCAGGGTCACGTTGAGAACCTGTTCAAGGACATCTGCGAAAACGGCGACTGCCTGATCATGTGGTCCGGCGACCCCGAAACCACGCCGTGGGGCTGGGGCGGCATGATGCCCGGTGTTCTGGAAAGCTTCTTGACCGAAGCTGGCATTATGCAGATCTTCATTACCCCCGACCTGAACTACGCCGGCGCTGCTCACGCTGACAAGTGGATCCCCGTTCTTCCGAACACCGACGCCGCCATGCAGTGTGCTATCGCATACGTATGGATGACCGAGGGCCTGTTCGACCGCGAGTGGGTTGTTGAGCGCTCCGTTGGCTTCGACTGGTTCGAGTACTACATTCTGGGTAAGGAAGACGGCATTCCGAAGACGCCGGCTTGGGCTGCTCCTATCTGCGGCGTTCCTGCTCGTCAGATCAAGGCGTTGGCTCGCTACTGGGCACAGCACGCCGTGTCCATTGGTCACTGCTCCGGCGGCGGCTTCATTCGCGCAGCATACTCCACCGAGCCTGCTCGCCTGGAAATCGCCCTGTTGGTTATGCAGCAGCTGGGCAAGCCCGGCGCTGGCCAGATGAACTTCATGGACGTTGGCCTGTTCGGCATCGACGACATTTACCCGTTGCCTCGCTCCGAATGCCAGCCCGACCTGAGCTCCGTTTACCACGGCTGGGCCATGCTTACCACCCCCACCAACTTCATCCCGAAGACCCTTATTCCTCAGGCCATCATGAACCCGCCCGTTCATTGGTCCGGCGGCCATGTTATTGCTGGCCTGCCCGCAGCTGACCAGTTCGTTGAATGGGACTTCCCGCAGCCTGGCTGCCCCGGCATCCACATGATCTGGACCGACACGCCTTGCTGGCAGACCTGCTGGAACGGCGGCAACGAGATGCAGCGCGCTTTGCGTCACCCGAACCTTGAGTTCATCATGGCGCAGCATCCGTGGATGGAAAACGACTGCCTGTTTGCCGACATCGTTCTTCCCACCACTACCAAGCTCGAAGTGCAGGACATCTCTTCCGACCTGTACGGCCTGAACTACAACATGCTGCTGCATGAAGAGCAGGCATGCCCGCACGTTGGCGATTCTTTGAGCGACTGGGAATGCGTTATCGCCATTGCCGAAAAGCTTGGCCTGCGCGATCAGTACGTGGAAGGCACCGAAGAAGAGCTCATCAAGAAGGGCTTCGAGAACTCTGGCGTTCAGGATATGATTTCCTACGAAGAGTGGATGGAGAAGGGCTACTTCGTTGTTCCTACCGCCGAGAACTGGGAGAACGACCGCTTCCACCTGCGCGATTGGTACAACGACCCCGAGGCCGAGAAGTTCAACACCCCCACGGGCAAGATCGAGTTCTACTCCACCGGCCTGGCCAAGTACTATCCCAACGATGAAGAGCGTCCTCCTGTTCCGCACTTCATCCCCTACGGCGAGTCCCACAGCGAGTCCCTGCTGCACCCGCGCGCTAAGGAATATCCGTACTTGCTGGTCACGAACCACCCGCGTTGGCGCGTACACGCAAACAACGATGACAACACCTGGATGCGCGAATTCGAGACCTGCAAGGTTGTTGGCCCCGACGGCTACAAGTACGAGCCGCTGTGGATCAACCCCGTTGACGCCGTTAAGGTAAACGTCAAAGACGGCGACATCGTGAAGATGTACAACGAGCGCGGCGCTGTCTTGGGCGGCATCCGCGTGAGCGAGCGCATTATCCCCGGTGCTCTGTACCAGGACCATGGCGCACGCGTTGACAACATTGTTATTGGCGAATTCGATCGTGCTGGCGCAAACAACCTGATTTGCCCCTCTAACACCACGTCGAAGAACGCACCGGGCGAAGTTACCAACAGCTTCTTGGTCAACATCGAGAAAGTTGACGTGTTCGAACTGGCACGTCAGTATCCCGAAGCGTTCAGCAAGGTATACGACAAGGACACCGGCCAAGTTGCCGAGACCGTCATCATCATGGACGAGGAGGCCTAATCATGAAAATGTTTGTCATTGACGTTGCTAAGTGCGTTGGTTGCCGTAGTTGCGAGATTGTCTGCAAAGACGAGCACGTTGACAACGACTGGTCGCCCATCGCTCTTCCCCAGCCCGACACTGGTCAGCACTGGGTTCGCGTTGAGGAAAAAGAACGCGGCCAGGTGCCCAAGGTCACCGTTGCCTACACGCCCATTATGTGCCAGCACTGCAAGAACGCACCTTGCATGGCTGTTGCAAAGGACGGCGCCGTGTACCGTCGCGATGACGGCCTGGTCATTGTTGATCCGGTGAAGGCACGCGGCCAGAAGGCTATCGTGGACGCTTGCCCCTATGGCGCTATGTTCTGGAACGACGAGCAGAACGTTGCCCAGAAGTGCACGGGCTGCGCTCACCTACTGGACGACGGCTGGACCGTTCCCCGCTGCGTTGACGCGTGTGCTCACGACGTTCTTCGCTTCGGTGACGAAGAAGAGTTCGCTGAGGAATTGAAGAATGCCGAGATTCTTCGCCCCGACCTGAACACGCAGCCGAGCGTTGTGTACCTGAACCTTCCGAAGCGTTTCATTGGCGGCGAAATTGCCGACCTGGAAGCCGATGAGGTTATCATTGGCGCAAAGGTTGTCCTTACCAACAAGGAAACCGGCGAGACCCGCGAAACCACGAGTGACTGGTTCGGTGACTTCTGGTTCAAGCAGATCGAAGCTGCAGAGTACACCATTAGCGTAGAAGCTGAAGGCTACCTGCCGCGCACGGTGAAGGACTTCATCTCCACCGTTGACAAGGACCTCAACGTTGGCACTATCGCCATGTACAAGGCCTAATTTCGCGTAATGCGGGGAAGGCAACGGCGAAGGGCGCACCAGCTTGGTTGGCACCCCTTCCCGTTCCTTCCCCGATTTTTACGGGGCACCGCAAAGGCCTGCAGGCTTCGTTCGACGCACTTTGCAGAATGCGCGCAAGGCCTGTAGGCCGCCAGCGACGGCGCCCCAAACATTCCAGAAGTTTTGAAAGGAGCTGCACATGAAAGCAATCGAAACCCATCATCAGGGAATTTATTGCAAGGACATTGATGAGTCCATTCGTTGGTACTGCGACGTTTTCAACTTCCGTCACCTTTTCTCCACCGAGACCATGGAAGGTGACAAGCCGCTGAAGATGGCTTGGATCAAAAACGATGGCGGCATTATCATCGAGCTGCTTGAAACCGCTGATAAGTCCTGCGTTGAGGCAAATGCTCACGCACTGAATCACCTGGCTGTACGCGTAGAGAACATGGACGAATTCGTGGCGCTGCTGAACGAGAAGGGCGTTGCCATTGAAGCCGGTCCGTTTGACGCACTGTGCCCGTTCGATCGTCCGCTGGGCGCGCAGGACAACGACGTGTTCCAGGTTTACGGAAACGGTGGCGCCCACCTGAAGATCATGTTCTTCAGGGGCCCTGGTAACGAGCGCATTGAAGCCGTTCAGGACGACATCGCCCCGATCGAGTAGCAGCGCGCTGCAACCGATGCGCCGAGTAGCGTTTTTGTGTGATTCGCCCGATACGTTTGAAACCACGCGCGCACAGCGCTCGCAATTTGCTACACTTCCTTGAGTTGTTGTGACTGACGGAACGGGTGGACAACCACAGGGGAGCAACAACCTACATAACGCCGACCGTCTGGGCAAGCCATACCTTTGCAGGGTGGCTTGCCTTTTTTATGCGCTGCAAACGAATCGCAAGAATTGCCGCAGGTCAAAAGGGCAGCTAAAATGCAAGAATGGTGGAAAAGAAGCACGACAACGGGAAACAGCGAAAGGAAAACGTTTTATGAAAAACCTCGTTGAACTTCTGCAGAACAACCCCTATCCGGGGCGCGGTATTGTGGTTGGCAAAGACCGCGTTTACTACTGGATCATGGGTCGCAGCACGAACAGCCGCAACCGCGTGTTCACTTTGACCGACGACGGCATTCGCACCGAAGCACATGACCCTTCTCTGCTTGAAGACCCCAGCTTGATTATCTATCACCCCGTGCGCACCATGGGCGACAAACTGGTTGTGACGAATGGCGACCAGACCGACACCATTGTTGAGGCGGGCGATTTCCGCGCCGGCTGCATGAAGCGCGAATACGAGCCCGATGCGCCGAATTTCACCCCGCGCATTTCCGCCGTGATCAACGAAGACGGCTCGTTTGAGATTTCTATTCTGAAGCATGGTGCGGGTGACCGTTGCCAGCGCGAATTCTTCGCATACGAAGGTGCCGATGAAGGTACCGGCTACTTTATTTCCACGTACCAGGGTGATGGCAACCCGTTGCCCACGTTTGCAGGCGAGCCCATCGAGGTCAGCATGCCCGAGCCCGACGAAGTTTGGGCGGCGCTGAATGCCGACAACAAGGTGTCGCTGTACTGCAATGTTGCAGGCGAAGTGAGCATTTTCAACAAGAATTTGGGAGACTAGCAAAAACGAGCGGAAAGGAGTCCTTCCCCATGAAGGAATTCGAACTGAAATACGGTCTGAACCCCAATCAGAAGCCAGCGAAGATTTACATGAAAGACGGCTCTGACCTGCCAATTCAGATTCTGAATGGCCGTCCTGGCTACATCAATCTGCTTGACGCGTTCAACTCATACCAGCTCGTGCGCGAAATCAAGCAGGCAACCGGCATGTGCGCCGCCGCATCGTTCAAGCACGTATCGCCTTCGGGCGCTGCCGTGGGCAAGCCGCTTTCCGACGTTGACAAGCAAATCTACTTCGTTGACCCCGAAGCCGAACTCACGCCCCTGGCCTGCGCTTACATTCGCGCACGCGGCGCTCACCGCCTGTGCTCTTACGGCGACTGGGTTGCGCTTTCCGATACCTGCGACGCTGCTACAGCCGCGTACCTGCAAAGCGAAGTGTCCGATGGCATTATCGCCCCTGGTTACACCGACGAAGCGCTTGCACTGCTGAAGACGAAGAAGAAGGGCAACTACTGTGTTATCCAAATGGATGAGACGTACGTGCCCGCTGTGCAGGAATGCCGCGACATCTATGGCGTAACGTTTGAGCAGGGCCGCAACAACTTTGCCATTGACAAGAGCCAATTTGACAACATTGTCACCGAGAACAAGGACCTGCCCGAAGACGCACAGACCGACTTGCTGGTGGCGCTGCTTACGCTGAAATACACGCAGTCCAACTCTGTGGTGTTCGTGAAAGACGGCCAGACTATTGGTGTTGGCGCAGGTCAGCAGTCCCGCGTGCACTGCGTACGCCTGGCGGGCGACAAAGCTGACTTCTGGTATTTGCGCCAGCACCCCAAAGTTTTGAGCTTGCCGTGGGTTGACAACGTGCGTCGTGCCGATCGCGATAACGCCATTGACGTGTACATCTCCAACGATTACGAAGACGTTTTGGCTGATGGCGTGTGGCAGCAAACCTGGAAGACCAAGCCTGAAGTGCTCACGCTTGAAGAAAAGAAGGAATGGCTGAAAACGCTCAAGGGCGTTGCCGTTGGCTCCGATGCGTTCTTCCCCTTCGGCGACAGCATTGAGCGCGCGGCAAAGTCGGGTGCACAATACATTGCTGAGCCGGGCGGCTCCATCCGCGACGATAACGTTATCGAAACGGCGAACAAGTACGGTATGACCATGGCGTTCACCGGTATGCGCCTGTTCCATCACTAAGATTTACTGCTTTACCCCACTATTTCCATATACCCCCTAGGGGTATATGGAAAGTTACGACACCTCATAATAGGAGGGATTGCGAAAAAATCGCAATCCCTCCTATTTATTTGTCACCTCTTGTTGGATAAAAGGGGTTAAATTCGGGCTGATCGACGATAATCGGTGGTCGGGAAACAATCAGATTATCTATCAAAATTAACGCATGCTTCTGACCTGGGATTATCGTATCGACCTATTTCGGTTCACCGAGCGAACCGCTCAATAACCTCGAAATCCCGCAACTTGACCACCGATTATCGTGCATTTGCCTGAAATCGAAAGCGATTTCGCAACAAGCTCGCTCAAAAACAGCGAAACCGCTGTCGAAAGATGTCAAATTACCCCACCTTTTGTCAACAATTTCACGGCGTAGGACTCTCCTTTCGCCCGATGACGAACGCACTCGCAACGCATAAGCATATGTTTGCCACATTTCGCCTCACCAGGCGCGACGCCTTGCGTGCTTCACGCAAAGCGCGCCAGCAACAGCACTTATCGCTGCTCCAAGTGCGCAATGATCTCGTCATTGCCCTGAATGAGCTGACCCGCGTCGTATAAATACGGAATAAGATTCGCATCGCCGCCCAAGGCAAGCAGCTCTTCATAAGGAGCAACTTGCTCAACATCGCGTTTATCCAGCTCAATGCCCTTCTCGTTGGCGTAATTCACCACAACCGAACACGTTGCAC
>CAKTXN010000025.1 GCA_934630905.1 uncultured Eggerthellaceae bacterium | reverse complement strand
ATTTATGAGCAAACACGTATCATTGCGCAACAGAAAGGTGTCAAACGCGTCAAACCGTTTGGTGAAAAGGGAAGCAGGTGAAAAGCCTGCGCGAACTCGTCACTGTAAGCGGACAAAGGCCGAATCCACGGGATGTGCACCCAGCCACTGAGTAATCGGGAAGGCGGATTCAGTCAAAGCCGCAAGCCAGGAGACCTGCCTTTCTTGTTACAGACCGGCTTGACCACGAGTAATTGGTCTTGGCGTTATCCTTTGCGTTCAGGCTCACGGGGAATGCTCAAGGGTAAGCCTTTGCTCGCGTGCAGGCCAAAACGAGCGAAAAGGAGAAAACCGTGAAGAAAACCGTCCGTATTGTTGCAGGTGTAGCATGCGCCCTTGCTTTAAGCTGCGCCATGCTCGCTGGCTGCGCAAGCACCAGTGGTAGCTCATCCGCAAGCGCTTCTGCTTCCGCAAGCGTAAGCGCCGATCAGAAAGCAGCAGACGAAGTGGCCGATCTTATTGACAAGATTTACGTTCAGCAGCGCACCGAAACCACTGATGCCGACTGCGCCGCAGCTAAAGCTGCCTGGGATAAACTAACCCCTGCTCAGCAAGAACTCGTTGAAGGCGAAAATGCTGATCCCGACTACTTCGGTCGCGACACGGGCGATGCCACCAAGGATGACCCCCGCAACCAAGACAACATTGGCGACAAGGAAATCCTGGTCGTAAGCTTTGGCACGTCCTTCAACGACAGCCGCGTTAACGACATTAAGGGCATCGAAGACGCCATTGCAGCCGCCAACCCCGATTGGTCCGTACGCCGCGCTTTTACCGCGCAGATCATCATCAACCACATTCAGGCTCGCGACGGTGAAGCCATTGACAACATGGATCAGGCTCTTGCCCGCGCCGAGAAGAACGGCGTGAAGCAGCTTGTAGTTCAGCCTACCCACCTGATGCATGGCGCTGAGTACGACGAGATGATGGAAGCTTTGAAGCCCTACGAATCCAAGATGCAGATCAGCGTTGCAGAACCCATGCTTGGCCCCGTTGGTGCTACCGTTACCGAAACGAACGATGACAAGGTTGCTGCCGCCACCGCTGTTGTTGATGCTGCCGTTGCTGCCTCCAAGTACGCCAGCACCGATGCTGCTGCCGCCGAAAAGACCGCCTTCGTGTTCTTGGGTCATGGCACGTCCCATGCTGCAGCAATCACTTATAGCCAGATGTACAACACGTTCCAGGGCCTGAACCTTCCCAACGTCTTTGTAGGCACCGTTGAGGGCGAACCCGAGGAAACCGAAGTTGAGGCTGTTATCGATGCTTGCAAGAGCGCCGGCTACGAGAACGTCATCCTTCGTCCCTTGATGGTTGTTGCCGGCGACCATGCCAATAACGACATGGCTGGCGCAGATGATCCCGAATCCTGGTACTCTATGTTCACGGCTGCTGGCTTCAAGAGCGTTGAGAACCAAATCTCCGGTATGGGTGGTATCCCTGCCGTTCAGGACATCTATGTTGCTCACACCGCTGCCGCTATCGCAGCCCTGTAAGCTCTCTTGTTGCCTTACCAACACCTGTAACAAGTATCCAAGCGTGGCCCTGGCATTTGTCGGGGCCATTTTTTCGGGTACTATGTCATAATGCAAATTCCCAGCCATCATGAAGGAGAACAGAGAATGAGAAAGATTCTGCTTGCCGCACTTGCCCTGTGCACCGCATGCATTGTTCTTGCAGGTTGCGGCGGCAACCAGGGTTCCGCAGGCGCAAACAATGCAGGAAACACCACGGGCCTGGAACCCGGAACTTACACGGCAAAGTTCGAGACCGACAGCACGATGTTCGCCATCAATGAATACTACAAAGACGAAGCCACCCTTGAAGTGACCGACAAAGGCGCCACGCTCCACGCCGTACTGCGCGGAAAGGGCATTGTAAAATTGCATGTCGGAACCGCTGAAAGCGCCCAGAAAGACGGCGCCCAACTGCTGGAACCCACCGAGACCACGGTAACGTTTGATGATGGCTACAAGAAGAAATGCTATGCCTTCGATATTCCCATTGCAGAAATCGACAAAGAGTTTGATTGCGCCATTCTGGGCGAAAAAGGCTCGTGGTATAACCATAAAGTCAAAGTGACCGACGTTCAGCGCGCAGAGAAATAAACGACACAAAGTCGCAAATGCCATACCCCAGCGCCGTCGGCGCATCGCACTTGAAACTGCGCCGATCACCAGCCGGCGCGACCAAGTGGAGCTGCAGACGCAAGAAAAAAGCTCCTGAACAGGAGCTTTTCTTTTTACTCGAAGATACGTTTCCAGCAAAAAC
Source organism: uncultured Eggerthellaceae bacterium (assembly GCA_934630905.1). Lineage (GTDB taxonomy): Bacteria > Actinomycetota > Coriobacteriia > Coriobacteriales > Eggerthellaceae > CAKUOV01. The sequence goes on along the minus strand of CAKTXN010000025.1, from coordinate 16,831 downwards.
GAGTGCCAGGCTTCACCTCATCGAATGACGCCGCGAGAATCTACGCACGCTGGGCAACACGCGTGATACTCGTTATCGTAGCGGGACTTCCCGATTCCTCTAAGCACGCGCTCAAAAGAAGGTCGGGGCGCAAAGAGCCCGTCGGTTTCGCTTCAAGCGTGAAACGAACCGTATCCCCTTCTACCTGCACCTCGCCGTGTAAATACTCCCCTACCACAATGGTTTTTTCTTTCTTCTTACGAATGACCGTAAGGGATTCCGGCACGCGCAATGCATCAACAGCGCAGCTCAAGTGCGCTTCGTAATCGGAAAGCGGATAGCAGACCGATGCCGCCGTGGCATTATGCTCCACATATGCGCATTCATACGGCATCATGTCGGGCACACTTGTTGCCTGAAGCGCTGCAAGCGCTTTCGCGGGCGCAACGTAGTCTTTCAACAGCAAGTCGAAAATCTCTTCCGTGCCGCCCACACCCACGGGCAACGCAGAACCAAACGCAATGCGCATATGCGGCGAGAAACCTTGGCTCACCGCAAACGGAAGGTCGGCGCGGCGCACGGCGCGCTCAAGAGCATGCGCCACCTCTAAATGGGAGAGCATGGCCAAACGCCCCTTCTTGCAAAAACGGAAGCGCAAGCGAAACAGCGCGGGATCACTCATGGCATACCTCCTGTTCGGACGCGATTTTCGGAGAAGCAGAATCATCACGGTCGGAATCGCTCAACGCAGCATCTGCTTCAGGATTGCAGTGTGCAGGAACGCGTTCTTGCTGAAGCACGTTGTCCACGCCAACGGCTTGGCAAGCTCCGCATCCGCTGCATTTTCCAAACGTGCAATCAGGCGTTGTCTTCTCTTGCGCGGCCTTTTTGCGCTCATGCGCCAAGAACGCGCGCGAAACACCGCACGAGATGTGTTCCCAGGGCATAACATAGCTGGTATCGTAATTCGCTTGCGCAATGGCAGCAGAATCAATGCCCAGCTCAGCGGCAGCATCAAGCCATGCTTGCTGGTTGAAAAGCTCGCTCCATGCATCGAAGCGCGCACCGTTTTGCCAAGCACGATACACCCACTGCGACACTTCGCGACCGCCACGGCTCATGACCGCTTCGACAAAGCTCGTTTTCGGATCGTGCCAACCCACATTGATGGCGCGGTACTTGATGGAGTGACGCAGCAAATTCACACGGCGCATTGCCTCTTCAGGTGAAATTTGCCCATCCCACTGAAACGGCGTTTGCGCCTTGGGAACAAACAGCGCACACGATATGCCAATCTGGATTGCACCGCGCTGATCTGCGGGAACAATCTTGCGCGCCCGTTCCAACACATGCTGCGTCAAACGAGCAATACCCTTGATGTCTTCGTCGGTTTCCGTGGGAAGACCAATCATGAAATACAGCTTGCAGCGACGCCAGCCCGCGGCAAACGCAGCATCCACGGCGCTGAACAGGTCTTCTTCGGTCACGCCCTTGTTGATGACGTCGCGCAAACGCTGCGTACCGGCCTCGGGGGCAAACGTCAAGCCGCCTTTTTTCTGGCCCGCCACCAACGTGGCAAGGTCGATGCCGAACGAATCAAGACGCTGAGAGGGCAGCGAAATACGCACACCTTTATTTGCGCACGCTGCATTAAGCCTGGTCAGAATGTCAGCAATCTGGGAATGATCCGTTGTGGAAAGCGACGTGAGGCTTACCTCATCATATCCCGTTTGCGCCAATCCGCACAAAACAGAATCAACAACGTTATCTGCACTGCGCTCACGCACCGGACGATACATCATGCCCGCCTGGCAAAAACGGCATCCGCGTGCGCAACCGCGCAGCACTTCAACATTCAAGCGGTCGTGCACTACTTCCGTGTAAGGAACAACGCACGGCTCCCATCCGCTGCTTTCGGCAAACCCTTCGAACACACGCTTCTCGATATGCGTGGGAAGACCTTCCTCCAAAGGCTCGATCCATGCACCTGCCGCCTGCGCATCCTGCTGCGTGCGCCAACGATACAGCGAAGGAACGTACGTGCCCGGAAGCTGGGCCAGCTCACTTAGAATCTCATGGCGACTTGCACCCGCCCGACGCAGCTCGTAGATGCGTTCAAGCGTCTCGGGCGTTGCCGTTTCGCCTTCGCCGATAGTGATTGCATCGAAGAACAGGGCAAACGGCTCGGGATTGTAAGCGCAAGGACCGCCACCGACAATGATGGGGTCATCTTCGCGACGATCGGCTGCCAACACCGGAATGCCCGCTAAATCGAGCACTTCCAAAACATTTGTCGCACAAAGCTCGTGCGGCAGCGTAATGCCAACAACATCGAATTCGCTTACGGGCGCGCAGCTTTCCAGCGAAAACAGCGGCAAGCCTTCTTCGCGCATTAAATCGCACATATCGACTGCAGGAAGAAATGCGCGTTCAGCACGAAGGTTCTCGGTTTTATTCACCACGTTCACCAGAATGCGCACCGCCTGATTTGCCTGGCCCAGCTCATACGTGTCGGGATAAATCATGCAAAACGAAAACGGAGCATCTTTTTTCAGCGTGCATCCCCATTCGTGGTTCAGATAGCGCGCAGGACGCTCAACCCGTGAAAGCAAAGGCTCAACGCGGGGCCATAAATCGGTCATTGATTTCCTTTCAAACTATTTCATCATAGAGCTTATGCCGTCTTTGAAAGAACGGGCGACACTGGCGGCAACTTGGCGACCCAAAGGACCTGCCGCTTGCAACAGGCGTTTTCCTGTTACCGCGGCGCTGCTCGCCATGTTCTTAACCGCTTGCGCGGCTTGCTGATTTTTCTCCTGAGCACTTGCTTCGGGTGCGGCGGACACCCCCATAGCGTTTTCCACGGCACCCACCACGGCGTTTTTCGCGCTTACAACTGCACCGGTTGCGCCCATGAGCCCCATGCCGTTCTCGAAGTACTCGATAGCAGCTCGACCCATGGCAAGCGTTGCCGCATAGCCAACGGCGCCCTTCACCGCCCAGCCCAAACCGGGAACAATACCTGCAACGCTGCGCGCCGCACTGCGTGCCACAAACGCACCGCCCAGAACAACAAGCAGCTCCTTTGCACGCTCAATCGTCATGGGCTGACCGTATGCGGCCGCAATCTGCAGAATCATTTTCATCTGATTCGCGGTCATAACGGGCATGTCCGCGCCGGGAAGGAACACCACAACGCCAATGCCGGCATTTTGCACCGCCGTAGCATTCACGGCCTCAAGCGACAACGGACGCGCCACAAACGGAAACGCCAAAGCAAACGACAAGCGCTTTTCACGGCATGTCTCGATAATCCACTCGCCCATGCGATTATTGAGCGCACGTTTTGCCTGTTCGCCCAAAAGATTCGGCAAGGAAGGACGCTCATTTTCGCCCGCCGTGCCACGTTTCAGGAACTTCGCCAAATCAATACCGCGCGCGCGTTCGAGCAGCGCCATACGTGCCGTTGCCGTGCGGCCGCGCAAAACATCAAGGGCTTTTTCGCCTGCATCGGCTATCGTTGCATCGCTGCGGTCCGCGCCTTGCGCATCGCAGCCCACAGGGGAATCGACCGTAAGCTCAATAGCATCGGGAGCGGAAATCTTGCCGAAAGCTGCTTCGAATGCTTCCTGCGCCCGCGATTTATCCTCTTCATTGAGCTCGGGAGAAATCAAATCTCCCTGCGGAATAGGATAACCGCTTTCCTCGGCCAAACGCTTCACCTGGTCAAACAGCGTGGTTACCACCATAACGGGCACGCCCTGCGCACGAATCTCACTGGCTTTTGCGCCAATACGCACATCAAGGCCAGCTACCAGAATCACCACATCATCGCTTGGCGAGAACGCATGCTCACCCGCATCCAGATACCCTACCGTGATACGCGCATGCGGAGCCGCGCTGGCAAAAAGCGAGCGCACATGGGCAACAATATCAGCCGGAGCGGTCTCGTCAATAATGACGCTTACCGAAACCCCCAGCTGGCGTGCGGCATCGATGTTGATAGCTTCATTGATCACTTCTTTGAAATCAGCAGGCAACTTCATATACGCTCTTCTTTCCCACACCGGCACTGTGCGACCATACCGAGCCAATCAAACCTAACATCACAAAATTGACCAGCATAAACGATGAGCCGTAGCTGACAAACGGCAACGGAATGCCTGTAATGGGCATCAAACCGCAATCCATGCCAATGTTCTCAAGTATCTGGAACAGCCACATGCCCACCACGCACATCACAATCAGCGAACCGAACAGGCTGCTTGCTCCTTGGGCAATCCTGAACGACTGATAGATAAGCCCCAGGTACAGCGCCAGCAGCACCATTGCGCCCACAAAGCCGAATTCTTCCGCCAACACGCAGAAGATAAAATCGGTCGGTGCTTCGGGAAGGTAATTCAGCCCCGTCTGCGTGCCGTTGCCAAACCCTTTTCCCAAAAAGCCGCCTGAGCCAATTGCGATTTGCGCTTGTCGTAGATTATACCCGCTATTCGAGGTGTCGGCACTTGGATCCAAAAACACCAAGATGCGATTGCGCTGGTAATTCTTCAAAATGCGGTATTCTGTGCCGCCGCTCGCCGTTTCATATTTCAGGACTTCGTCGAGCGCTAAAAGCGCGATTATCGCGACAACGCCCACGCCGATGGTCATGAGCAGAAATTTCGGTCGCGCGCCACCCACAACCAGCGCCGTGGCATCGATAAACAAATACACTAAACCCGTTCCCAAGTCGGGCTGCGTCATAATGCACAAAAACGGAATAGCTAAGATGATCAGGGCTTTTATATATTCTCGCGGGTCATCAAGGCGGCCTTCGTATTTCGCTACCACGCTAGCTGCCAAAAGAAGCACCGTCACTTTAGCGAATTCGCCCGGCTGCACGGTCATGCCAATCTTAATCCACGACTGCGCACCCTTCGACTCAACGCCAATAACCGGCAAATGCGGCGACAAAATGAGCACCACGTTAATAACAAGAAGAATGACCATCATGTGCTCAAGGCGCCGATAGTCGAAATGCCACACAATGAGCATGACGACAATACCTAAGGCAACGGTAACGGCCTGGCGCGAGAAACTATACGTTTCCGCATCATGGGAAACTGCAGAATAGACCACCACTAAGCCAAGCGCTACTAAAAGTGCCACATTGAACAGAAAAGGCCAGTTCAAACGCCCCAAGAAACCGGGAAGCTTGCTTTTATTACGCGCTTGCCCTGGCTGAGAAGCGCTCAAAGGACCAATCTGCGGAGAAAAATACGCCATTAGTCGGTCCTCCCCTCGTTTGTCAGTTGGCGCTCAACGTACTTGCCCGTTGAGCCGTTGATGTAGCCCATATCGGCCGAAGTGAGTTCTCCCGCATCGGCTTGCAAAAGGGCATTCATCACTTCTGCACCCACCGGAGAAGCAACAGCCGAGCCGCCACCACCTTGCTCGATAAGCACAGACACCACATATTTCGGATCATCGAAAGGCGCGTAGCACACGAACACCGCGTAGTCGTCTTTGCCGGCAACCTCGGCTGTACCCGTTTTGCCCGCCGCATCAATGCCGTACTGTGAGAACCGCTCGTACATGTCCGAATTTTCGTTCACCACGCCGTGCAGCGCCTCGCGCATCAGCTTAAGGTTCTTCGCGTCAACAACAGGCTCGTCCACCTCTTGCGCTTTATGCGTAACCACGATATCGCCCTGTTCGTTGCGAATATCCTGCAGCAAATGCGGCTGCATGATCTTTCCCGTTGCAATGGCACCATACGCAACGGCGATCTGCAGTGGTGTGACCAGCACGTATCCCTGGCCAATGGCCATGTTCGTCATGTCGCCGCCGCGCCATGAGGCTTCCTCGGGCGTGTCCTTGAAGAACTCTTTTTTCCATTCGGGCGTAGGAATGCGTCCTGCCGCTTCGCCCGTAATGTCAATACCGCTGGTCGAGCCAAAATGGTATCGCTTGATTTCGTCTTGCAGGGCGGTCTCGGATATCTTTCCCGCTTGCCCCGCATCCCAGAAATCTTTCGCAATCTCGTAGAACGTGATGTCGCACGAATCCACAATGGATTGATGGAACGTTTCCGTACCGTGTCCCGTGCGCAACCAGCATTTCTGCACGTCGCCCGAATTGAAGCCATCCCACGAGCCGCCGCATTCCCACGTGGATCCCTCGGTAGCAAAACCGTATTTCAGGCCGGCAAGACCCGAGAACGCCTTCATGGTGGAAGCTGCCGGATACGTGCCCGCAATTGCACGGTTAAGCAGCGGATACTGCGATTCGGACGTGTTATACATATCCCAAATGCTCTGAGAAATGCCACCCACAAAGTTTGCCGGCGAAAACGTAGGGAAATTCGCCAGCACTGCAATGCTGCCGTCCTTGACATTCATGGCCACCACGCAGCCGGCAACACCTTTACCGGTGCCGATTGTGCCACCTTCAGGGGCAATAAGGTCCGCCAGAGCACGCTCCGCAACATACTGCGCAGGGCCGCAAATCGTGGTATACACACTTGAACCGCGCACGGGCTGCGTTTCGCTTTTCACCGAGCGAACGTTGCCATCGGCATCCGCCACCACAACACGCTGGCCATGATCGCCCGCCAGCAAATCGTCATAAGCGGATTCCACACCGCTTTTTCCCACGTCATCGCCCAGCTGCAAGTCGCGTCCCTGGGAAACGCTCGACAGGTCGGACTCCCCCACACTGCCCGTGTAACCCAGTGCATGAGCAGCCAACGCACCATACGGATAATCGCGCACCGAGCGCGTTTCCACCGTAACGCCCGGGAACGCATCGGAGTGTTCACGGATGAACGCAACATCGCGCAAACGTACATCGCTTGCCACCGTGCGCTTACTTTGCGCGCCCGACGTGGAATCTTGAATACGCATGCGCACCACATTGCGGGGAATGCCCAGCACCACGGAAAGACGACCAAGAACGTCCTGATCATCAGCCACATCGGCATCGGCCAAAACGGTCAGCGACGAACGATTCTTCACCAAAGGAATACCGCTTCTATCGCAAATGAAGCCACGCGGCGCCGGCGTTGAAACCGTAGCATAGCGGTTATCGTCGGCAGCGCTTTTATACGAAGAGGAATCGAGCACCTGCATGCTGAACAGCTTAATGCCCAGGGCGCCGAAGACCGCCGCCGTTGCCGCCGCCATTACGTTGAAACGCACTTTCAACCCATCGGCGGGGTTCTTTCCCGGCATGCCGCCTTCCGTTGTGCCCACCGCATGCGAAGCGCCTTGGGTGGGCATCGATGAAGAAACGCCCACTGAAGACACGGTGTTGACGGATCGATGATTCGACTTCGTGTGGGTCGAAGAATAGCCGTTATAAAGATGTACTCCCACAACAATCGCGAGCGCCACTAAAAGCGCCGCGATAATTGCCGCAACAATTGCCGCAGTCATGCGCCGCTCCTAGCGTAATTGCTGCGCAACGGGAATATGCGTTGCCGTGATCTGGGGTCCAACAAAATGATGGACAAGCGGATACATGAGAAACGCCAAAATGCAATCGTAGAGCGCACACGGCGCCATGCGATACAAAAGCAGGCTTAGAAACGACACGCCCATACCGAACTGGATAAGCAAGAAACCGTAAGCAATCTCTGCCACCAGCACGGCAATTGCAATGCACACGAACGCCATGATCTGGGAATTTCCCTCAAGAACCGAGAAAGCGCGCGTCAGGATAAACGAAACAGCAACCATAACAGCAGCCATAATCCCAACGGGATGCGAACTCAAAACACCCCCCAGCAAACCCAGGATAAACGCAACAACCATGCTGGAATTCGCCGGGCGCACAATAGCAAGCACCACGCAAAACGCCAGCAAAGCATTCGGGCGAATAAGCGCAATGGTCATAGCAGGCGTTACCACCAGCTGAAACATGAAGGCAAGCAACGCAGCTATCACCAAACTGATATTTCGGCGAATCGCTTCCACTTATGCAGCCGCCCCCTGAGAACCAACGGTAGAAACCACCATCACTTCCTGGAGCGGACCGGCGTTCTCGTTCGGAGAAACCACAATACGGCGCGTGGATTCACCTTGACGCTGGTCAATGCGCACCACTTGCCCCACAATCAGGCCGCGCGTATAGCTTCCGCCCAAGCCAGACGTCACCACAACATCGCCCACCTGCACATTCGCATCAGTTGAGATATCTTCAAGGTAAAGCAGGCCTTCAAGCGAGCCCACGCATACGCCTTCTTCGCGCGTAGCTTGCAGCAAAACAGCAACGCCGCTTTGGGGATCGGTCAAAAGACGAACCGTGGAAGAATGATCGGACACGCTGATGATCTGGCCAATCACGCCATTCGGACCCATAACGCTTTGCCCCACAACAATGCCATCGGCGCTTCCTGCGTCAATCGTCACGGCCTGGTCGTACGCTTCGGACGTGCGCCCGATAACGCATGCAACCGTGCCGGTAATGCTATATTTCTCCGAAATGTTCAAAAGCCCCTCAAGGCGCTCGGCTTCCTGCCGGTATTCTTCTGCATCGGCCAACTGACGACGCAAGCTCTCATTTTCCTCGCGCAGTTCAGACAGCGTTGCATCCGATGCCGTTGCGTTCGTAATGGCATCCGCCGCATCGGCGCGCGCAAGCTCCAAATGAGCGCCTGCCTTCGTAAGCGGCTGCACAACCGAGCAAATTGCGCCCTGCACCTGGTGAAGAATACCTTCCTCCCCTTCGCGGGCGTAGCCAAACGACACGCCAATGCAAAGCACGAGCATGACGGCAAGAAGGACCCGAGGGTCCTTCGAAGTTTTTTTCATCTGATAGGTTTGAAGCATAACGTTTGCCTAAAGCGCTTTCGTGTTATTTGGAGCGCATGAGCGTCTGTCTCAGAGCCGTTGGCGTCTCCAAAACCTTCGAGCAACCCATAACCACGTTCGTCAGCGCCGTCTCGCTCACCCAAACGGGAATCTCAAGACGATAACTCAAATAGCGGTCAAGGCCGGAAAGCAGGCCGCCGCCGCCCGTGAGCAAAATGCCGTTTTTAATGATGTCGCTGGCAAGGTCGGGGTTCGTTTTCTTGAACGTTTCTTTGATATGGAACACCATTTCCTCAACGGGCGCCTGCAGCGCGCGACGGACGTCTTCCGACTGAACAGAGACTTCCTTCGGCTGCTCGGTGTACATGTCCTGGCCGGAAATAAGCAGGTCACGCTCGCGTCCGTCCTCAAAAGGAAGAATGGAGCCAATAGCAATCTTGATGTATTCAGCGGTTCTTTCGCCAATTTTGATTCCCAGCAAGTCGCGCAGATAGTTCGCCACCGCTTCGTCCATGCGGTTGCCCGCCAAACGAAGCGAAGACGACGTTACGATACCGCCCAACGAGATAACGGCAACTTCCGTGGTGCCGCCGCCGATGTCCACAACCATAGAGCCAATAGGCTCGGTCACGGGAAGATCGGCGCCCATTGCCGCCGCCATGGGCTCTTCCACCAGGTACGCTTGACGCGCGCCCGCCTGGATAGCCGCTTCGAAAACAGCACGCTTTTCAACAGACGTAGCACCGCACGGAATGCAAATGACAATGCGCGGCTTCGCTTGCCACGGGTACTTGCGCGAAATCGCACGGTCAATAAACGCGGAGAGCATAGCTTCCGTTACGTCGTAGTCGGCAATAACGCCATCCTTGAGGGGATGTTCCGCCGAAAACGCGTCCGGCGTATGGTTGATCATGTTCTTGGCTTCGGTACCAACAGCCAAAACACGATGAGTGCTCTTCTCAATAGCAACAACAGAAGGCTCGTTGATTACAATGCCCTCGCCGGGAATTGCCACCAACGTATTGGCCGTGCCCAAGTCGATAGCAAGATCGACTGAAGAGCGCGAGCCCAAACTCGAAAGAAAATCTCCTGAAGAGAGCGAATCTAAAAAGGACATACAGGTTTCTCCCACTTAACTTTTCACGTAAGTGCGAATTTTACCATACACCGGCTTTGCATTGTTCCAACGCCTGTTCCCCATGGTAAAAAACCATGTTTATCCACGAAAAGCAGGCGTTGAGCACTCTTTTTTGACAGTTTGCTAATGCACCGAGCACGAAAAACAGGGGTCGTAGGCGCGCACAAGCATTTCTACACTGTGCTTGAGCTCATCTTCGCTTACCCCTTGCGCCGCTAAGTCGCATGCAAGCTTCATCATGTCGGCTTCCAGGTTTGCAACGTTTTGCGCCGTGGGCGTAATGATGGTGGCATGCACAACGTAGCCCTGCTCGTCGAATTCCAAATCATGAAACACCGTACCACGTGGCGCCTCGGTAAAGCCTATACCCTTGCCTGCCCGCGGCGTAAATGCTACCGGCGTTGTGGTTCCCTCGAACTCGTCTGCCGCCAAAGCGCGGCACAGCGCCGCACAACGCTCAACGGCGTCCACCAGCTCAACAGCTTGCGCAACGTTGTTGTTGAACGGGTTGCGCTCAGGTGGACGCAAGCCTGCCTTCGCCGCGGCAAAACGCGCTTGCTGCGTCAAGTTGTTCCACGATGCGTTGATACGAGCCAGCGCACCTACCATATACGGCGTCTTCGTTTCGCGCACACGAGCAAACAGTGCGCAGGAATGCGGCACCGCGTATTCTTCCATGGCGTCGTGGAGCTGCGTGCAGTCAAAGCGCGCGCCGGATTTCACGAACTCAAATTCGCGTGAAAGCGAAATAGGATACGCGCCTTCCTGCACCATGGCCATCATTTCGCCATCGGTCGCAAGCGGCGGAACAGGGAAACCGTTGAACACATCCACCGTGGTAAGGGCGAATTCAAGCGCCTTGTCAAGCTGCTGCGCCATATCAAGATACTGCTGCGCCGTGGGCTCAGACGTGAATCCGCCCACCACCGCTGTAATGGGATGGATGCTGCGACCGCCCACCAGGCAGCACAGCTCGTTTCCCAAGCTCTTCAGCGCAAGCGCCTTGTCAAACAGCTCCTTGTTCGCATCCGCCAAGGGGAAAATGCTTTGCTGCTTCAAATAATCGGGCGCGGCCAGAACATACAAGTGCGTCGCATGGTTTTGCAGGTAGGAACCGTACACTAAAAGCTCGCGCAGCATGCGCGTGCGCTCGCTGACCTTAACCCCAAACGCCTGTTCAATAGCAAGAAGGCTGGTAATCACATGGTTTGCCGAGCAAATACCGCAGATACGCGAAGCAATATAGGGAACCTCATCGAAACGGCGTCCGCGCACCATGCTTTCGAAGAAACGAGCAGGCTCATCGATCTGCATCTGAACCGACTCGACAACACCTTCTTTTATGGATACCTTGACTTGACCGTGGCCTTCTACGCGGGCCATGTGCTCAAGCGTTAACGTTTCTTTACTCATAAACGTGCTCCCTGTACCTTAGTCGTGCCCTTACTCGTTTTCTTTTTCCAGGTCAAGCGCGCCAGCGTTGAACATACGCAAGCGCTGCTTGAACACGTCCACGTCTTGGCCGAACGATTCGACTACCGCATAAGCGGATTCCAAATTGCAATCGGGAGAAATACCCGCACAACCGTTGCACGCGCGGCCCAAACCGGGGCAACGTGCGCCGCAGCCCGTGCGCGTAACCAAACCCATGCAGATTTGCCCCTGCTCATAAAGGCATTGCGTGCCGTTGACTTTGCATTCGCCGCACATCGTAGTGCTGGAAATGGCTTTGTTCGAGCCCTGCAGCGCGCGCTGTAAAACATCCACGAAACGGTAGAAATCAACGGGGCAGCAGGGCACTTCGAAATCAACGTCAATGGCGTGCTTGATCGATGCCGGCGAAACCACCTGACCGCACGCTTCGGGGAGCACATCCCCATACACATCATGCGCGTGGGCATCCACCTTGTTGCACGCCATGCCGGGAATGCCACCCGTAAGCGCACACGCGCCAATGCCAATAACGACCTTCGCGCGCTTGCGGATCTCAACCAGAAGATCGCGCGCTTCTTGCGTGGTCGCAGCGCCCTCAATAACGGCAACATCGAATTCATCGGGCAGCGGCTCATCGCTCACCAGTTGCCAATACCCCAGGTCAATCTGACCCAAAACGTCCAGCAGGTACGCTTCCTTATTCGTAACCTGCAACTGGCAGCCAAAGCAGCTGGCGAACGCGAAGAACACAACGCGCGGCACGCCTTCGCCGCGCAACGAAACAGCGTAGTTTGCCATATTACATCGACCCCTGAATGTTCTTAGCTTCCCAGTAATTGAACACCGGGCCATCAATGCATACGTACTGATGCCCAATCTGGCAATGACCGCACTTGCCCATGCCGCATTTCATGTGGCGCTCAAAGCTCATGTAAATGTGATCGTAGCTGATGTTCTTCTTGCGCATCTCTTCAACTACGAAGCGATACATGGCAGGAGGCCCACACAGCGCGCCGAACGTGTTATCGGGATCGATCTCAAGCTGGGCAAACGGCTTCGTGACAACGCCTACTTCGCCATCCCAGTTGTCATCGGGGTTATCCACCGTCAAGTGCAGCTCGAAATCTTTTCGATGACGCCACATCTCAAATTGGTCGCGGAACATAATCTCGGACGGAGATTTCGATCCGTAAATGATGATGATCTTGCCAAACTCACTTCGCTCGTCGTGGATGTTGTTGATCAACGAGCGCAGCGGCGCAATGCCTAAACCGCCCGCAACCAGCAACACATCATGACCGCGCATCTTGTCAATGGGAAAACCGCGCCCGTAAGGCCCGCGAATGCCCACGATATCGCCGCACTGCATCTTGTGCAACTCTTCGGTGAATTTGCCCGTACGGCGCACGCACAGCTCAATGAAACCGCGCTTTGTAGGCGAGCTGGAAATGGAGATGGGCGCTTCGCCCACGCCGAAGATAGAAAGCTCCACGAATTGACCGGGATTGTGGCGGAATGCTTCGCGAATCTTATCATCTATCAGGCGAAACTCGAACAGCTTTTCCGTTTCCGTAAGCTCCGTGATAGACGTGATACGCGCCGGCCACGGACGATACGGGTTTGCCGCCATCAGCTCTTCGCCCGACAGCGGCTCAGCTGAAGCGGTGTAAGGGCTTACGGATACGCTTCTCAGCTCTTCGCTAATCATTTTCCGCCGCCTTTCTCTCAAAGAACTCAAGCACGCGGATAGGATTGATGTGCGCCTTGCACGCGCGCACGCAACGGCCGCAACCTACGCACAGCATGCGGTCGTGGTTTGCAAGGAAACCGTTGAGCTTGTGATACATACGATGACGCACGCGCTCGCGCGTGGTGGGACGGAAGTTATGACCGCCGGCAACAACCGCGAACTGGGGCGATGTGCAGGCATCCCACACGCGACGACGCTCTCCGGTCACGCCATTGGGATCAAGCTCATCGCGAATGTCGAAGCAGAAGCACGTGGGACATACCGCCGCGCACGCTGAACACGAAAGGCAGCGGCTTCCCAGCTGCTCCCAGAACGCATCGCTGTGGAAAACATCCATGAGCATGGCAACTTCTTGCACATCGGGAATGCTGCGCGAAAACGCCGACTGACGAGCACGCGTGCGCTGACGAAACGCAATACGGTCCTCGTCGCTTGCAACGCGCAAATCGCACGTGGCTTCCAAGATATTGGCTGCTTCTACACTGGAGATACTCACCAGAACGTGCCCGTTTTGCAAATCCTGCAAGAACAAGTCGTAACCGAAATGCGCCTCGTCGCTGTCCCACAGGTTGCAGAAGCATTCCTGTGTAGGCATGCAGCCCACGCCGATGATGAGCGTGGCCTCGCGGCGGGCAATATAGTAAGGATCGGGGTATTTTCCGTAGCGGAAAACAAGATCAAGCCTGTTCAGCGCATTAATGTCGCAGGCATGCACGCCAAAGATGACGCGCGGCGGCACTTGCATTTTGAAATCCGTGAACGTGTTTTTTGATGCATCGAAAGAAAAAAGCGTCTCTTTTGGTGGCAAGAAGAACTTCCGCAGAGACGACTGCGTGCCCTGCGGAGCTTTGCTTATCTGCTCCGGGGACGTAATGACGTCGAACGTCGCAATTTCTCCGTGATCAACGGGAGCAATCACTTCGTACGACGTAAGAAATGCCGAAACCAGCGCGGGCACCTCATCCGCATCGATAACGCGATAAAGCATGGCCCTCCCTCTTCGTTAATCGAATCGGCAGAACGTCCGCCCGCATCCGCGCAAACGGAAAGCGAACGGACGCCAAATAATGCCGAAAACCTCTTAACCGAAGAATACGCCTATTTCGCGCTCAGCGGACTCCACAGAGTCGGAACCGTGAATAACATTTCGGTCAACAGTCAAACCGAAGTCGCCGCGGATGGTTCCCGGGGCTGCCTGAGCGCAGTTCGTTGCGCCCATGAGCTTGCGCATAACAGCAACGGCGCCTTCGCCGGCAATAACCATCTTGACCACGGGGCCGCTCGTAATGTAAGAGATAAGACCGTCGTAGAACGGCTTGCCCTCGTGCTCTTTATAGTTCTCTGCTGCTTGCTCGGGGGTAACCATGGTGAGTTCCATCTTCTCGATGGTCAGGCCGGCACGCTCGATGCGCGAGATAATCTCGCCCACATGCCTGTTCTCAACGCCGTCAGGTTTAATCATGCTGTAAGTACGCTCAATTGCCATGCAAACATCCTTCCTGTGCTATTTATAATTCTGGCAAAAAAGGGCGAGACCACCCCTGTGGTTTCGCCCTTGTCAACAAAAACGAGAAGCCTATACCTAGTTCTGACTGGTGAAATACAATTCTACATCGGAAATCTTCCAACCAATGCCGTCACGAGCCAACGAAACCTCGTAACGCACCGTTCCGCCGGCAGACGTTGCGGCGGTTACGTATGCAGTGGCATTCGACATGGACCGATTGACGCCTTCAATCTGAGCGTTCGAATCGCTGATAACGGAAGAAAGCATATCCTGCTTTTGCTTATCGGTAACGCCGGAGGCAAAAACACTGTCGGAAGCACCTTCGGGATCGGCGAAGAACTGCGCGATAACCGCCTCTTGCGTGGGATAGCCGTATCCTTGCGTGTACGCGAAAACGGCAGCGCCCAACGCAATTACGATCAAAATCATGAACGTGATGAAAATCTTGAAGCCGCAACCGCGACCGCGTTTCTTTTGCACCTCAATGTTGCGCGACCAATTGTCCACTTCCTCATCGGAAGCGTTGAAGAACGCGTCTTGCGTTGCATCGGGCGTGCGCTCGGGCAGATAAGCGCTCGCAGAATTGTCATCGTAATGGCCGGGATCGTACGCATCGTCGTCATAATACATGTCGGCATCATATGCGTCGGAAACAACATCGAAGCCCGATGCATCCGTATAGTCAGGTTCTTCCTGGCGCGGAATCTCCATAGTACCCTGCGCAACGTTACCCACCGCGCGCTGGTAATCAACGCTTGCCGAATCGGAAAGGAAATACGTCTTATCGGCAAGGGCCATTTCAAACGCATTGACTGCCTTTTGCATTTGCCCGCAGGCAACGTATGCTTGGCCTAAATTAGCGTAGAGCTTATTGCGTGTTGCCGACTTCATGGGGAACTGCAACGCGCTCTCATACGACGTGATGGCATCCGCCGGACGGTTCAGCGTCATGAAGCAAATGCCCAGGTTCAAAAGCGCCTTCGTGGGATCAGGATTTTTCTCGTCAAGGGCGGCTTCGCGGAACGCAACGCCTGCCTCGGCGGTTTTACCCAGCTTGAGCAGGGCATTTCCCATGCCAAGATACGCTTTGTAGTGCGCATCGTACTTCGCGTCTTTCGATGCATTGCCAAAGCGCGTCACGGCATTTTCGTAATCGCGCAGCGCGGCATACGCAAAACCCATGTTGCAATTCACGGCGCCTAACGCATCGTAGGCGGTATCGCCCGTTGCCTGGGAATATGCGTTAATGGCTTCGCTGTTGTTGCCCAGCTTCATAAGACAGTTGCCCATCTGGTGGCACAAAAGACCCGTTTCACCTGGCTGTAGAGCAAAAACAGGATCCTGCATGCAGTTGGAGAACAGCTGCAGAGCCGATGCGTAGTCTTTTGCGTTATAAGCTGTTTGCGCTTGCTGGAATACTTCGTTGTTCATAGATTTCCTCACCATAATGCCCAAAGGCGAAAAGTTGCGTTATTCAGCTGCGTTCTCAATCACGATGCTCTCGATGGTGTCGCCCTGACGCAACGCGGCAATGGTGTCGAAACCTTCCAACGTCTGACCGAAAACCGTGTAGTTCGGGTCCAAGAAATGCTGAGCACCCAGGCAGAAGTAGAACTGAGAGCCTGCAGAGTCGGGGTTGGAGGAACGAGCCATGGCCAATGCACCATCTTCGTGAGAATTGTTCGGGTTCGTAGTGAACTCTTGCTGAATGTGATAACCGGGACCACCCGTGCCGTTACCTTTGGGGTCGCCACCTTGGATAACAAAGTTCGGCACATAGCGATGGAACGTCAGGCCGTCGTAGAAGCCCTTCTGCGCGAGTTCGACGAAATTGCCCACATGAATAGGAGCGTCTTTACCTGCAAGCTGAACACGAATGGTACCCTTGTTCGTGGTGAACACGGCAATCTCTTCACCCGTGGGCTTGTATTCGGGGGTGTACAGATCGGAAGAAAACAGTCCCATAACAAATCCTTTCCATAAAAGGCGCACGTTATCACACGCTCAAATATAAAAGTACATACGGATGATGATTTTAGCAGACACCCGCCCATATTGAGAAAAATAGCGAAATTATTCACGATAGCGGACCTAGGCGGAATACGCGACGAGCTATTGCGCGCAGCCAACCGCGGCAAGCAAAGGCTCGCGCGGCAAAGGGGGTTCACGGAGGGGGCGGTTGTTGCGAAAACGCCCCCGGATTCGGGCAAACGCACGATAATCGGTGG